>JAUHYO010000334.1 GCA_030426325.1 Gammaproteobacteria bacterium
ACCCGTCGTTGGCCGGCGGCCGACAAACTCGGGTCGGTCTCCGTCTCGCTGGTTTTTTCGGCGTGCCGCACAAATATGATGGTCGTAGTGGCTTGTGACTCGAAGAACCAGGCCAGACCAATCGCGATTGCGGTGTAAATGACGCCGAGTGTCAGTCGGCGTTTGCGTCGCCGGCTGCGCCGGTCTGCTTCTGAATTTCCATTGCTCATGGACTGCGAGCTTACGGGGTTTTGCTCGTTTTGACTACGTAGAACGCTTGAGAAGTCAGCGTGATTCTGACGAGTCCTTGTCAGCGGATACAATTCTGAACTCGCCCTCGATGACGCCGTCTTCCTGCCGGTCTGACCGTGCAGACGAACGGTTGCGCCCCTGCTTTTTCATGCCGCGCTGAAACCACCATAAGCGTATGGCCACAATTGCCGCCAAAACCAGAACGACAGAACCGAGTACGACGAATGCAACCATACCGAGGACCAGCGACACGCCGATAGCCAGAGCTCCAACGACCACGACCAGTGCGTTTGCCAATGGGTTGCCGGTGGGCAATGGCCCTTGTTTATATCCTGAGTTCAAAGTGTCTCCTGTTCGCTATTGCGATTCTTGCCGGCTGTAAAAGCCTTCGAACCACGGTGTCCAGCCAGTACCGTCCGCGGACGCTTGTTCAAAAAACTGGCGCACCCGACCATCGGGCAGCGGCGTCCACACCCCCCGGAAGGGAGCGGTCAGGCCACTGCTTACGTAGTGTATCTGACCGGACAAACGCATGCCGGACTCTGTCAGGCCGCCGCGAATACTGATCTGCGAGCCGCCTGCATCGTTCCAGACCTGCACCCACTCGCCGCTCGCCGCATCAAAATAATTAATACTCCGCCCGGTACCGCCGGTCGCTGAAGTCCATTCCTCGAGCAAGACGCAGCCACGTTCGGCGCTGCGAACCCTGTTAGTGCCGGCGAATGTGCCGTTTGCAAGGTGCACGTCCCAGTTACCCAGCCAAAAATTAAAATCCTGAAACCGTTCGCCGTGTTCGCAAGGGAATGCGCGCGCCTCCATGCTCGCGAGTAATGCCGCGTACGTCGGGTCGCCGGACAAACGGTTCAGCAACGGGTCCTGGCGGATCGCATCAACCGAGTTGAAACCGCCCTCGAACAGGGCCTGCAATTCAGCCAGCGCCCCGCTCCGGTCATCCGCACTCAGTCGCTGTCGTGCCCGCTCAAGACCTGCCCGAAACGACGTCAGTCCGTGGTTTTCGGCGCTCTGCAACGAGCGCGCCGCCAACTCGAGGTCACCCGCCTCGCGCGCCGCAACAGCCAGCTCCAACCAGGCTGCCGGGTCTTCGTTGCCGGACTGCTGCAAGGCTTCAAAAACAGCGCGCGGCTGGGTATCCGCGTGCAGCTGCGGGGTCACAGCAAGCGATATAAGGGCGCAAATAACCAGAAACACGCTTTCCGGTCTGCGTCGGCCGACATCAAGAGTGGTCATAGCGACTTTCGACCGGAAAGTGCCGGCCGCGTTCACCGCCACCCGACACCCACACAACGCCGAGCCAAAAAAAAGAGCCCCTGTTGGGGCTCTTTCACTGGTCTGGCGGAGAGGGTGGGATTTGAACCCACGAAGGGCTATAAACCCTTGCTGGTTTTCAAGACCAGTGCATTCAACCGCTCTGCCACCTCTCCGTGTCAGATTGAGCGCGAGCGCATTGTGCTTGCAGCGCCCGGAGTATTCAACCTTATGGCCCGTCCAATATTGAAAATTGTTGAAATGACGCCCATATTGTTGGGTCTGAACCAGAATAGCCGGCGTCTCAGATGGTGATCTGGACTCTAAGAAAGTGCTGTAACTATCGGATAAAACAACCAATTATCTTCAAATTTATTGCTTAAGGATCGCAGTTTGAAAACCTCCTCAAATCACCTGGGACTTCCCGCCGGCAACCCGATCGCGAATTTTTTCGTCATCGTAGTTGGCGTGCTGGCGATCGCGGCATCAATCGTGCTCGGTTTTTTCGCCTTCGTCATCGTCGCCAGCATAGTGCTGATCATGGCATCAGTGATTGGTCTTCGGGTGTGGTGGTTCAACCACCGGATGAAGCGTCAAAGCCGGAAGAATCACGCCGCAGGCGCCGATGATCCCGGTGGTGTCATCGAGGGCGAATACCGCATCGTTGCCGATAAGGACAAGGACGAGTAGAGTCGCATCCAATGCGAAACTCCCAATCTGACGCCGATCGTCGACGCCGCCGTCGAAGGCGACGAATCCAAGTTGTCATTATTTACACGGCAATCGCCGTCGGACTGGCGTGGTTCTTCGAGCTACAGGCAACCACGACAGTTATTTTCGTGCGTCACGCTGAAAAAGCCGCGGTTGAAGGCAGTGACCCCGAGCTAAGTGATGCAGGCAAGGCACGGGCAGCCGAACTTGCCAGGCAGCTCGTCGATGCAGACGTTGTTGCCGGTGTCGATGCGATTTACTCGACGACGTTTCAACGTACTGAGCAAACCGCGAAGCCAGTTGCCGAGGCGCTGAACCTGCCGATTATCCCCTATGATGCAATGAACACCGAAACGATCATCGACGACATCGTCAAGGCGCATAAGGGCAAAATCATACTGGTCGTCGGCCATAGCAATACGATTCCTGAGTTGATCGCCAATATGGGCGCCAGCAAGGTGGTTCCACCGATCGCTGAAGACGAGTACGACAACATCTACATCGTAACGATACCCTGGTTTGGCAAGAC
This sequence comes from Gammaproteobacteria bacterium, assembly GCA_030426325.1. Lineage (GTDB taxonomy): Bacteria > Pseudomonadota > Gammaproteobacteria > Steroidobacterales > Woeseiaceae > UBA1847. Next base: position 2,738 of record JAUHYO010000334.1, read on the forward strand.
CAAGACCATACGGTTGCGATACGGGACGCCGTACATTCCGGCATCGTGATTTTTCGGTGCGAGCTGACCATCGCCACCAGTGGGCGTGGTACCTACGATTTAACTGGCGAGGTGCAGCATGTTGTCGCTGAGTCGTCTGTCACGACCGGCATATGCAATATCTTTATTTGTCACACCAGTGCGTCGCTGATGTTGTGCGAAAACGCGGATCCGGATGTCAGGCGTGACCTCGAAGCATTCATGGCGCGGCAGGTGCCTGACGGAGATCCAATGTTCACGCACGTCGCCGAAGGCCCCGACGATATGCCTGCACATGTGCGCAGTATCCTGACGCAGTCGGACCTGAATCTGCCCGTTGGGGATAAGGCCTGCCTGCTGGGCACGTGGCAGGGCATTTACCTTTGGGAACACCGCCATGCGCCCCACACGCGGCGCGTCATTGTAACGGTGCAGGGCGAGGACTGATCAGCGAGCTTTAATTCCCGCAGTTTCCCGAAGGATGACGGCTTTTTGAATAAACTCCGTATGCCGTGCAACGCGGACGTCGGCCATAATGGCGTCCTTAATTGTGCGATCCTGGTTAATCAGAAAAGTTGCCCGACGCACGCCGACTCCAAACGGACCATCGACGTCATACATCTTGATAGCGACCTTGTCCGGGTCACTTAACAACGTGAAAGGCAAATCGTGCTTGTCACGAAATTGACGGTGACTTTCCTCATCCTGCGGGCTGATACCGACGACTTTCAGTCCCACAGATTGAATGTCATTGT
>JAUHYO010000019.1 GCA_030426325.1 Gammaproteobacteria bacterium
GGTTTCAGTGGAAATAAGTCTTCTCAATCAGGGGATTACGCTAATGCTGGTTGGTATGGGCACCGTTTTCGCGTTCCTGACCATCCTGGTTCTCGCCATGTCATCAATGGCGGCCATCGCAATTCGATTCGGTACCGCAACACCAGGAGCCGCCAGCACTGATACAGGCGACGAAGAAATTGCAGCCATCAGTGCGGCAATTGCCGAACACCGAAAACGACGATAACGAAGAGCGACATGGCCGATAAGAAACCGCTGGGAATTACTGAGCTGGTATTGCGTGATGCGCACCAGAGTTTGCTCGCAACACGCATGCGGATCGACGATATGTTGCCGATTGCCGGGAAACTCGACCAGGTCGGTTACTGGTCGATGGAATCCTGGGGTGGTGCCACATTCGACGCCTGTATTCGCTACCTTGGCGAGGACCCCTGGGAACGTATTCGCCTGCTGAAAGCGGCGATGCCCAACACGCCGCAACAAATGTTGTTTCGTGGACAGAATATCCTGGGATACCGTCACTACGCGGATGACCTTGTCGAAAAGTTCGTTGAACGTTGTGCCGTCAACGGCGTTGATGTCTTTCGAATTTTTGATGCGCTGAACGACCTGCGCAACCTGGAGACAGCGATCAAGGCGACACTGGCTGTCGACAAGCATGCGCAGGGCACCATGTCGTACACAGTTAGCCATGTACACACGGTCGATCTCTGGGTGGACATGGGCAAGCGTATCGAGGACATGGGTGCGCATTCGATCTGTATTAAGGACATGGCCGGTCTTCTACGACCGTATGTTGCCTACGAATTAATCACACGGCTCAAGGCTTCGGTGGATATCCCGATCCACATGCAATGTCATGCGACGACCGGCTTGTCGACGGCGACCTACATCAAGGCCGTTGAAGCGGGAATCGACAATATTGATACGGCCGTGAGCTCGATGAGTATGACCTACGGCCATTCACCCACCGAAACCATGGTCGCCACGCTGGAAGGAACGGATCGCGACACGGGTCTCGACATGGTGCTGATTGAAGAGATCGCATCGTACTTTCGGGAAGTCCGACGGAAATACGCGAAGTTCGAAGGTTCGCTCAAAGGCGTCGACGCCCGTATTCTTGTGGCGCAGGTGCCGGGCGGCATGCTGACAAACCTTGAGAATCAGCTTCGCGAGCAAAACGCCAGCGAGAAAATTGACGCGGTACTTGAAGAGATTCCTCGCGTGCGCGAAGACCTCGGCATGTTGCCGCTGGTGACGCCGACATCACAAATCGTCGGCACCCAGGCGGTGATCAACGTGATGTCCGGCGAACGCTACAAAACGATCACCAAAGAAACGGCGGGTGTGTTGAAGGGGGAGTATGGCGAGACGCCATTGCCAGTGAACAAGGAGCTCCAGGCACGTGTGCTTGAGGGAGCGGACGCAATAACCTGCCGTCCGGCAGACTTGCTGGAGCCGGAGCTTGAACACCAGACGACCGAACTGAAACGCGTGGCCGGGGAGAAAAACATTCGACTGGCCGATGACGTCGTGGACGATGTCCTGACGTATGCGCTGTTTCCGCAAATTGGTATCAAGTTTCTAAAGAATCGCGACAATCCGGAGGCGTTCGAGCCTGCTCCGGGCATTGAGCCAGAGGTCGCCGAATCGCAGCCGGCGGCGGCGAGCGGTGGAACGGGTGTTTATTCGGTGCGAGTCAACGGCAAATCCTATACCGTCGAAGTCGCCGAGAACGGACAGCTCGGACCCGTGGTCGCACAGCCGTCGACCAGTGCGGCAAACAAGGGCACCGGGACGGCCGTTAAAGCGGTATTGGCCGGCAATATATTCAAAGTACACGTTGCGGTGGGCGATGCGGTCGAGAAAGATCAACCCCTGCTGGTTGTCGAAGCGATGAAGATGGAAACTGTAATCAGTGCGCCAACCGCTGGCACGGTCAGCGACGTCTTCGTCAGTGAAGGCGATGCTGTGCACGTTGGTGACTCGTTGTTGGCAATCAGCTGATCCATGGACGTCCTACAGCAAATCTGGACGGAGTCCGGGCTGTACCAGATGACGGGCGGACAGCTCGCGATGCTGGGTATCTGCCTGTTGTTGCTCTATCTCGGAATCGTCAAGAAATTTGAGCCACTGCTGCTTGTGACGATCGGTTTCGGGGGGCTGCTGAGCAATATTCCCGGCGCTGAAATAGCGACAGGAGACGGCCTGTTGCATCTCGCCTACGTGACTGGCATCGAAACGGGCGCATTTCCGCTGATCATATTCATGGGTGTTGGTGCCCTGACCGACTTCGGTCCTTTGCTGGCCAATCCGAAGACGCTGTTTCTCGGGGCCGCGGCGCAGTTCGGTATTTTCGCCACGCTGCTCGGTGCGCTTGGGCTGACAGAGCTCGGCATCATGGACTTCAGTCTGCGCGAAGCGGCGGCCATCGGCATTATCGGTGGAGCGGATGGACCGACGGCGATCTACGTGGCGGGGCAGCTCGCGCCGCACTTGCTGGGTGCAATCGCTGTTGCGGCGTATTCCTACATGGCACTGGTGCCATTGATCCAGCCACCGATCATGAAATTGCTGACGACGAAAGCAGAACGTCGCATTGAAATGGTTCAGCTTCGGGAAGTGACCAAAGCGGAGCGTATCGTCTTTCCGCTGTTGTTGTTATTGCTGGTTGCATTGTTGTTACCGTCGGCCGCGCCGTTGCTGGGCATGCTCTGTTTTGGCAACCTGATGCGCGAATGCGGTGTCGTCAACCGCCTGTCCGATACGACGCAAAATGCATTGATTAACATCGTCACGATATTTTTAGGTCTTGCCGTTGGTTCGAAACTTCGTGCCGAGCAATTCCTTGACTGGAGTACCCTGAGTATTCTCTTGCTTGGAATGGTGGCGTTTGCGATCGGTACGGCCAGTGGATTACTAATGGGCAAGCTGCTTAACAAAGTGTCAAAGACGCCGATCAACCCGCTGATCGGCGCAGCCGGCGTTTCAGCCGTTCCTATGGCTGCACGGGTTGCCAACAAGGTCGGGCTTGAAGCGAATCCGCAGAATATCTTGCTTATGCATGCGATGGGCCCTAATGTCGCCGGTGTAATTGGATCGGCTGTAGCGGCAGGCATCATGATCATGGTTGCGTCGTAACAGGCCTTCGCAGGAATACGAACGGAAATCGACTCATGTCACTATCAATAATCATTCCCGCCAAAAATGAAAGCGGCGCAATCGCCTCCGTCGTAAAGACGGCGCGCGAACACTATCCGGACGCAGAGATCATCGTCGTTAACGACGGCTCGACCGACGATACCGCGAGCGTTGCTGAACAGGCCGGAGCGACGGTAGTAAGTCACCCGGAAAGCCTTGGCAATGGTGCTGCAGTCAAGTCCGGGGCACGAGCGGCCACTGGCGAGATCCTGGCGTTTATGGACGGCGACGGACAGCATACGGCCGCCGAACTGGCGCCGCTGATCGCGAAACTGGATGAAGGCTTCGAAATGGCCATCGGTGCCCGCGATACCGGGTCCCATGCCAACATCGGCCGCCTGTTCGCCAACGGCCTTTACAACGGTATCGCGTCGATGATGAGCGGTCGCAAGATTTTGGATCTGACCTCGGGATTTCGCGCAGCACGCGCCGACAAGTTCAGGCAGTTTCTGTATTTGCTACCCAACGGATTTTCCTACCCGACGACCATTACCATGGCGTTTCTCAGGAGTGGGTACTCGATCACATTCGAACCCATTTCGGCTGCAAAGCGTGTTGGAAAAAGCCACATTCGCCCCATCCGCGATGGTGTGCGTTTTCTTATTATCATTTTCAAGATCGCGACGTTGTACTCTCCGCTGAAAATATTCCTGCCCGCGAGCGGACTGTTTTTCGTGACTGGCCTTGCCTACTACGCTTACACCTATGCGACCATGGCAAGGTTCACCAACATGAGCATGCTGCTGTTCAGTGCATCGGTCATCATTTTCCTGATCGGACTCATCTCCGAACAAATCACCTCGCTAACTTACAGCCGTTCGTAGATAGTGGTCTTCGAGGACCTGCGCGACACAGCTCGTCAGTCGCTTACCCGTTTCAATGTGCAGGAACTCGTTTGGGCCGTGGGCATTGGATTTCGGGCCTAACAGGCCGGTGATAAGAAACTGGGCCTCGGGAAAGCGTTCGCCCAGCATGCCCATGAACGGAATCGTTCCACCGGTGCCCATGTACATCGATGGTTTGCCGAAGAATGCATCCGATGCCTTGTGCATCGACGTTTCGAGCCACTCGGCGACTTCAGGTGCATTCCATCCGCCCATCGTTGACTCGACGTGAAACGAAACCTTGGCCAATGGCGGCTTGTCGGCTTCCAGTGCTTTCTTGACAGCCTCTGCTGCGTCGTCGGCATCGCAAGTCGGCGGCAAGCGAAACGATAATTTCAGCTTCGTGTACGGCAGCAGCACATTGCCGGCGTCAATAATTGCGGGCATGCCTTCCGCGCCGGTAACCGACAGTGTCGGTCGCCAGGTATTGTTGAGCATCAGTTCCGTATGCGATTCGGCCGGCGCCGGACTGTCGACTGCCCAGGGAAATTTTTTGTAGACGAGATCTTTTAGCGTCTCTGCGGCCAGGCCTGCCTGCTCGAGCCGTTGTTGCGGGATTTCGACGTGCAGGTCGTCCAGCAATATCTGGCCGTTCGATTCATCTTCGAGACGGCTGATGAGGTGGCGCGCGGTGCGAAAACTCGAAGGAACGACGCCACTGGCCGAGCCGGAATGGACGCCCTCGGTCAGGACATCGACGCGCAATGTGCCGGTGAGGTTGCCGCGCAGCGAGGTCGTGCACCAGAGCTGATCGTAGTTGCCGCACTCGGCATCGAGGCAAACAACAAGATCCGGCGAACCGATCCGGTCTTCCAGCAGGTCGATGTAATGCGGCAAGTCAAAGCTGCCGCTTTCTTCGCAGCCTTCGATTAGCACGACGCAGTGCGCGTGTGGAATACCCTGTTCCTGCAACGCACGGATGGCTGTTAATGAGCCGAAGGTCGAATAGCCGTCATCCGCGCCGCCACGACCGTACAACTTGCCGTCCTTGATAACCGGCGTCCATGGATCGAGGTCGTCATCCCAACCGCTGAACTCGGGTTGCTTGTCGTAGTGTCCATAAAGAAGAACGACCTCGTCAGAATCGCCGGGAATATCCATGAACAGGATTGGCGTGCGACCTTCGAGTTTTACTATCTCGACCGTCATGCCCTTGAGCGGTTGCGTTTTGCACCAGGCCTCCAGCATCTTGACGGCGCGCTCCATGTGACCGTGCTTTTCCCAGTCCGGGTCGAAATGCGGTGATTTATTCGGAACTTTGATGTACTCGGATATCTGCGGAATGATTTCCGAATCCCACATATCGTTAACAAACTGGGCGGTTTTCTGGTTGTCCATGTAATTATTCTTCCGTGGTCAGTGAGCGGATCAGGGTTCGGGTCATTCGTTCAGTGGTGATAAATCCCCAATTGTATTGGTCGTGATAAGAGGCGAGGGGATTGGCGGCAACGATGGCGTCGGCGGTCATGCCCTTGTCCAGTAAGGCCTTCACACGCGCTTCGGCGTCTTTAAGCATGGCGAGGTCAGTTTCAAGCCCGGCCTTCGTCGCAATCGGGCCGTGGCCGGATATGAAGCGCGTTTCATCATCGGCCATGTCGATCAGGCGCTGCATCGCACGTTTGTAGCCATCGACGCTGCCACCGCTGTCAAGGTCAATGAACGGAAACAGGCCACGAAAGACAATATCGCCGGGTGCGATGACATTGGCCTCACGAAACAGAATCGCGGCGTCACCGTCGGTGTGCGCGCTGTCGACGTGAAAGACAAAAGCTTCCTGGTCGTTGACGTGGAAGGTCACTTCGTTCGAGAACGTAATAACGGGCAGCGCACCGGGACCGGTATTCTGATTTTCATCTGCCTGCATGCGTTTTCGAAGATTGTCGTGCGCGACAATAATTGCACCATTGTTCGCGAGCAGTTCATTCGCACCGGTGTGATCGCCGTGGGCGTGCGTATTAATAATGAAGTCGGCGGGTCGGCCGGCAAGCTCTTCAACCTTGGCAAGAAGGGCCTTGCCGGTGGGGTACAAGCCATCATCAATCAGTACGACGTACTCATCGCCTGTTAACAGGCCGACGCCACCGCCCGCAAATTGCCCATCGGCGCCGATGAGTCGGTAGATGCCCGGGGCCACAACTTCGTGGTCATAGGTGATCTCAGCATCCTGTGCATACGCCAGCGGCGCTGCAATCACGAGCAAGGCAAGCAATTTCTTCATCACTGTCTCCGTTGAAAATGGCGGACAGTGATTGTACCTAGGATCGGAGCTTATTGGCGGCCCGGAAACGAGAATTGTGCTTTCTCGCGGACACCACCGGACGGCCAGCGTTGTGTAATGGTCTTTCGGCGCGTGTAAAAGCGCACACTGTCGGGTCCGTAAGCGAACAGGTCGCCGAACAGGGAGCGTTTCCAGCCGCCAAAGCTGTGGTAGGCAACAGGTACCGGCAATGGCACATTGATGCCGACCATTCCCACCTGGATATTGTCCGCAAAGTAACGCGCTGCCTCGCCGTCTCGAGTGAAGATGCAGGTGCCATTGCCATATTCATGATCATTGATCAGTTGCATGGCCTGCTCTTCGGATTCGGCACGAACAACACACAGAACGGGGCCGAAAATTTCCTCCTGGTAGATGCGCATGGCCTGGGTCACGTTGTCGAACAGACAGGGGCCGAGGAAGAAGCCGTCTTCGAAGCCATCGACGACGAGGTCCCGGCCGTCGACAGCCAACGTTGCGCCCTCTTCAACACCGAGGTCAACGTAGCCACGGACTTTGTCATGATGCGCCCTGGTGATTAACGGGCCCATATGGGTCGCACTATCCGTACCCGTACCGACCTTCAGGTTGGCGATTTGCGCCTTGAGTTTGCTGACCACCGAATCGGCCACTTCGTCGCCCACACAAACGGCGACGGAGATCGCCATACAGCGTTCACCACAAGATCCGAATGCAGCACCCATCAATGCATTAACCGCATTGTCGATGTCGGCATCGGGCATGACAATCGCATGATTCTTCGCGCCACCGAGTGCCTGAACGCGTTTGCCGTTGCTGGTACCCGTGTTGTAGATGTATTCGGCCACGGCCGTTGAGCCGACAAAGCTTATGGCCTGCACGCGCTCGTCGCCGAGCAGGGTGTCAACGGCCTCTTTGTCGCCATTGACGACGTTAAAGACGCCGTCCGGCAATCCCGCTTCTTTCAGCAGTCGAGCGGCAAGCATTGGCGCGGTCGGGTCTTTTTCGGAGGGCTTTAGCACGAATGTATTGCCGCAGGCGATGGCCATCGGATACATCCACATAGGCACCATCGCCGGAAAATTGAATGGCGTGATACCCGCGACGACGCCGAGTGGCTGGAAGTCAGACCACGAGTCAATTCCCGGGCCGACATTGCGTGAAAACTCACCCTTAAGCATTTCCGGAATTCCGCAGGCATAGTCGACAACCTCAACGCCGCGACCGAATTCGCCCATCGCGTCATCGAGCACCTTGCCGTGCTCATCGGTGATTGCGGCGGCGATTTCTTCGGCATGCTCTTCGAGCAACTGCTTGAAGCGGAACATGATGCGCGCACGCTTGGCTGGTGGCGTATTGCGCCAGCCGGGGAATGCATCCTGTGCCGCGGCAATTGCACTTTCTACGGTCGCTTTCGACGCCATGGCAACATGTCGTGTCGTCTTGCCGGTCGCGGGATTCGTAATTGGCGCCGGGCGGTTGTCGTCGGCTACGTCACGGTTATTGATAAAGTGTCCAACGATTTCTGCCGGCTCGATTTTGTTGGCGGGAGTGGCGTTCATAATTTATGTCTCCAGTAATGCTTTGAGTTTACTCGATTGAGTCGAGTACGCGACGGATGGCGGCGAATGACGCTTCCATTTCGTCCGGGTCAGAATTGAGGAACGGTGAGAACTGCAACGTGTCCATGCCATTGCGCACGACCAGGTTTTCTTCCCAGAAGCATTTCTTGTGTGCCTCACCGCCGCGCGCGCCGGGAGCGCCGGGGCGGGGCGCCATTTCAATGGCACCCATCAATCCGTAGTTGCGCACATCGACCACGTGTTTGTGGTCGGCAAAGGAATGCAGCAGGTTCTCGAAATGCGATTCGAGACTTTTCGATTGCTCGAAAATTCCTTCCTCGTCGTAGACGTCCATTGTTGCAAGACCCGCCGCTGCGGCGACCGGATGGCCGGAGTAGGTGTAGCCGTGGAACAACTCTATCATGTTCTCCGGCCCCTGCATGAATGCGTCGTAAATCGAATCACGAACCAGTACGGCACCCATCGGAATAACGCCGTTCGTCAAGCCTTTCGCCGTTGTAATGATATCCGGAGTGACCCCCAGTCGTTGTGCGCCAAACCCGGTACCCAGCCTTCCGAAAGCAGCAATGACTTCGTCGAAAATCAGCAGAATGCCGTGGGCGTCACAAATCTCCCGCAGCCGCTCGAGGTAACCCACCGGTGGGGGCAGAACACCGGTCGACCCGGCGACTGGCTCAACGATGACCGCGGCGATATTGCTGCCATCGTGTAGTGCGCATAGACGGGTGAGGTCGTCGGCCAGTTCCGCGCCATGCTGCGGCAGGCCGCGGCTGAATGCATTGCGCTCGATATCGTGCGTATGCCGGATATGATCAACGCCGGGGATCAGGTTGGCGCTGAAGGCCTTGCGATTCGGAACCATGCCGCCGACGGACATGCCACCAAAGTTCACGCCGTGGTAGCCGCGCTCCCGACCGATGAGCCGGGTGCGGTTCCCCTCGCCGCGCGCGCGGTGATAGCCCAGCGCGATCTTGAGCGCCGTATCAACAGATTCCGAACCGGAATTCGTGAAAAAGCAGTGATCGATGCCTTCAGGCGCCAGGGAAGTCACCCGATGCGCCAGTTCAATTGCCTTGTTGTTGGTGACCTGGAAGGTCATGCAGTAGTCGAGTTCGGCGACCTGTTGCTGCACTGCCGAGACGATTTTCGGGTGACAATGACCGACGCCGCTGGTCCAGAGACCCGAAAACGTGTCGTACAACCGTGTGCCGTCGACCGTCGTGTAGTGATGACCGGACGCGCCGCTGATAATGCGCGGCCTGGACTTGAAGTCGCGGTTGGCAGTGAAAGGCAACCAGTAGGCATCGATTGGGTTTGCTGCTGCACTCATTGACGAAACTCCGGCTCATACAGGGGAAAAAAAGAAAGTTTACGCCCGTCGAGTGATGTTAAACAATTAGTTAGTCGATGAAATTTAAGTGCTTGATTTTATTAGAACGCTAGCTGAGAATGTTTACTAAGATAAACACTTAACCGGGAATCAATATGGAATCGGACATTGGGCATCGGCTGAAGCGCATTCGTGAAGGGCTCAAGCTCTCACAGCGCGCACTGGCGCGCCAGTCGGGCGTTGCGAACGCCACGATCTCCCAGATCGAGGCCGGCAAGCTGAATCCGACGGTCAGTATGTTAAAGAAAGTCCTGGATGGCATTCCGGTCAGCCTCGGTGATTTTTTCGGCGATGAGTTCGAGCTGCGGGAGCGGGTGTTTTTTCGCGCGGGCGAGTTGACCGAGATTGCGGACGGTGGCGTTTCCTATCGCCAGGTCGGGGCCAACCTGTCCGGCCGCTCGATTCAGCTGCTCAATGAGTGTTATCAGGCGGGTGCAGGAACCGGAAAACACGCAATGACCCATGAAGGTGAAGAATGCGGCATCATCATCAGCGGACGGCTGGAGGTTACCGTCGGTGATCAAGTGGCAGTCCTCAAAGCGGGCGATGCCTATTACTTCAAGAGCAATCAACCGCACCAGTTTAGAAACCCGGGCAATGTTGAATGCGTACTGATTTCCGCCTGCACGCCACCAACGTTTTAAAATAATGTTTCTGTGGTATGGCCAAGCGGCTGTCATTAGTGGCAAAGTAGCGCCCCTTCAGGTTTGCAATCAGAGTTAATTCCCATGGGCCAGTTTGGCACCGAGTTTTGCGATCACTTCGCGATCGCGCGTTTTAAGAACAATGCATGGTCAAACGCGGCGATCGAACCGCTTCAACCGCTTGCGCTGCATCCGGCAGCACACGTATTTCACTACGCCAGCACCTGTTTCGAAGGCTTCAAGGCCTACAAGTGGGACGATGGAAAGGCACATATCTTTCGGCTTGCCGATCACATTGCGCGAATGCAGCGCAGTGCAGAATCGCTCAGATTGCCGATTCCGGACGCTGACTTGCTGGCGTCAATGGTGACCGACCTGGTTGCCAGGCAGGTTGACGATATTCCCGCACCGCCGAGCTCGCTGTATTTGCGACCGACGCTGATCGGTACGCTTGAAAACATTGGCGCCGCGGCATCGCCGTCAACCGAAGCTATCCTGTTTGTCCTGGCTTCGCCGGTCGGCGATTATTTCGCCGGCGGATCGAAAGCACTCAAATTGCTTGTCGAAACCGAGCGCGCACGATCCACCGAGCAGCTGGGCAGCACCAAGACCGGCGGTAACTATGCAGCGGCGCTGGGCCCGACGCTCGAGGCGAAAAAGAAATACGGTGTCGACCAGGTATTGTTTTGTCCGCACGGTGATGTGCAGGAAACCGGCGCAGCCAATTTCCTGGTAATCGGTGACAACGAAATCATTACCAAACCACTGGATTCGACGTTTCTGCACGGCATGACCCGCGATTCAATTTTAAAGCTCGCGGCAGAAAACGGTTACAAGGTAACCGAGAAGAACTTCACGGTCAGCGAATTGCTCGAACTTGTTAAGTCGCATGAAGCGGCGTTGTCCGGTACTGCAGCCTGCCTGTCACCGGTCGGAACGCTGGTTTACAAGGATGAGGAAATCAAGGTTCGTGATGGCAATGCCGGACCCAATACAGAGAAGTTGCGAAAGGCATTGCAGGATATTCAGTATGGACTGGCCCCCGATACGCACGGTTGGTTAACCGACGTCTCCTGAACGAAGCGGGAAGGGTGTTCGTATTAGCGTGAGACCTGAGACGCCGGACGTGGCTGGCTCTTCATGAGTTTCGCTTTAGACTGTGCAATATATAAAGTGAGATAGTGAACAACAACATCGCGACTGCCTGGTGAGCTGCGCCCAGGGCGATTGGCACCATCAGCAACAGTGTCGTAATCCCAAGGATCACCTGCAGCAGAACCGTGTGCAGTAATGCTGTCAGCGCCGGGCGCATGCGCCCGGGTACGTCGGCCCGACGCGCGAAAAACCAGAAACTCACTGTGGCGATCAATGTTGTTATTGCCAGGATACGGTGATCGAGCTGCACCGTTGCCATATTGTCGAAAAAATTTCGCCAGGCAGGCTCCAGCGCCAACAAGCCCGGCGGCAGCCAGTGCTCACCCATCATCGGAAACGTGTTGTAGATTTTTCCCGCTTTGAGTCCGGCAACAAACCCGCCTGAAACGATGGTTACGGATGTCAGGACCGTGAGGGCCAGTGCGCGCGGATACCAGGGATGCTTGTTCGCGCCGATCGATGGGAAGAGCAGGGACATAGCAACCCAGAACATGTAAGCATAAATCGCAAATGCTGCAACGAGGTGTGCGGTGAGACGGTACTGACTCACCTGTGGCACATCGACCAGGCCACTCTTGACCATGTACCAGCCAAGCACGCCCTGCAAACCGCCCAGGACAAACATCAGCAGGTACTTGGCCCATTCGGACTTGCGTATGTAGCCCTTGGCGAGAAACACGATGAACGGTACGAGGAATACGATCCCGATGGTACGGCCCAGCAGGCGGTGCAGGTACTCGAGCCAGAATATGCTCTTGAATGCGTGGACATCCATGTGCGAGTTTACTTTCTGGAATTCAGGCGAACTCTGGTAGAGCTCGAAGACACGCTGCCATTCAATGTCGGTTAACGGTGGCAGCCAACCCATCAATGGCCGCCAGTCCACCATGGACAGGCCGGACCCGGTCAAGCGCGTAACACCGCCGAGCACGACCATAACAAACACCAGTGCGCAGCAAATCAGGAGCCAGGTCGCGACAAGACGGTCGCTGCTCTGAATCGGCTTTGGCTGGGTCATGATTCGTTTCGCTGGACGCGCGCTTCGCAAGGGCCGCAATCTTAACAGCCACGAAGCCGTTGCTGTCAATGCGTGATAATCTCAAGCCGTGAAAATTACCGACTGCAATAACATCATGGACTTCCGGCGGATCGCTCGACGCCGTTTGCCGGCGCCCGTGTTCCACTACCTTGACGGTGGCGCTGACGATGAATGGACGCTCAAACGCAACACCGATGCCTTCAATGACTACGAAATTTTGCCGGCGCAGCTGTCCGATGTCAGCAGCGTAAGTCTCAAGTCGACCCTGTTCGGTAAGTCAGTTGACTGGCCGGTAATGCTTTCGCCTACTGGTGCGTCAAAATTGTTTCACGCATCGGGCGAGCCAGCCGTCGTCAGGGCAGCGGAAAAGTTTGGAATGACCTACGGACTCTCTACGCTAGCCACGACGACAATCGAAGACGTTGCCGTCGCCGGTGATTGCCCAAAAATGTACCAGATATATATATTGAAGGACCGTGGTGTGGCTGCCAGTATGATTGAGCGCTGCAAAGCCTCCGGCTATACGGCGCTCTGCCTGACGGTCGACACGCCGGTGCCGGGCAATCGTGAACGGGACGCCGTTTACGGTTTTTCCTCGGGCCGACTCCGGATGCGAAGCGTGCCCAGCTGGATTCGGCATGCGGGCTGGTTGTATCGCGCGCTGGTACGCAAGGACCTTGAAATGGTCAACCTGGCGACCAGCGACAGGCCGTCTCAGTTCGACGATATGAGTTTGCTGGAATACTTTAATGACCAGCTTGATCGCTCTCTGACATGGAAAGACGTCGAGTGGCTGGCGTCAAAGTGGAACGGACCACTGGTCGTCAAGGGCATCCAGACAGTGGCGGATTGTCGCCACGCGCTGAATTCCGGTGCGACGGCGGTCATGCTGTCGAATCACGGTGGACGTCAGCTTGAAGGCGCACCGGCACCGGTCGACTGTATTGCCGATGTCGCCGACGCGCTGCACGATAAACTCGAAATCATATGCGACGGCGGCATCCGCCGTGGCACGCATGTAATCAAGGCGCTGGCCCTGGGCGCCAGCGCCTGCAGCATCGGGCGCGCCTACCTTTATCCGCTGGCCGCGGGCGGCGAGCAGGGCGTAATTCGGGGTTTGAGCCTGTTGCGGGACGAAATTCTGCGGTCAATGGCCTTGATGGGCTGTGATTCCATCGATAAGCTCGGCAAAGGCTTTGTGCGGCATCGAGGCTGAATTTTACGATCGACAAGTTGGTTACGAGGGTGGTTATGGCAGGCGAGAGAGTTACAGGAACCGTCAAGTGGTTCAACGACGACAAGGGATTTGGATTTATCGAGCGTGAGGGTGGTCAGGACGTCTTCGTCCACCATACGGCAATCCAGATGGAAGGCTTCAAATCATTGAAAGAAGGCCAGAAGGTTTCAATGGAAGTGACCCAGGGACAAAAAGGACCTCAGGCGGAAAACGTAATCGCCGAGTAGGACCCGTCTGACCCGGACGGCAAGGTAATCAGCCGAGACGCAAGCCGTCACTGATCAGCTTTGCTGCAACGATGAACAGCATGAAATAAGCGAACCGGAAAAAGATCCGGTCCGATACCCTTTTGTGCAACCAGACCCCAAGCCCGACGCCGATGGGTGCCAGCGGCGCCAGTATCAGCGACGCCTGAAGATTGTCGATTGATAGCTGCCCGAGCCAGCCGTACGGGATGAGCTTGACAAAGTTTACGATGGCGAAAAAAACGACGGCGGTCGCGACAAATTCGGTGCGATTCAGCGGGCGACGAAGCAAGTACATACTGATCGGCGGCCCGCCGGCATGCGCGATGAAGCTGGTAAAGCCCGCGCCGGCACCGCCGAGAATGCCGTAGATCTTGGCGATTGGGGTTTGCGCGGTTCCATTCTGCCGGGCACTGCGAAACCAGTAGTGCGCAATAAAAAGCATCGCAACAATGCCCACGATCAGCTTGACGGTATCCGCGCTCAGCATTCCGAATGACAGGGTACCGAGCGCGATGCCTAACAGTGATGCCGGGATCAGCCCCCGCAATTCGGGCCAGACCCATTGGCCGCGATAGGCCCAGAGGCTGATCAGGTCCATCAGGCAGAGTATCGGCAGCAATATGCTCGCCGCCGTTACCGGCGATACGACCAGCGACATCAACGGAACTGACGCGACGCCAAGTCCACCACCGAACCCGCCCTTCGCGATGCCGAATAGCAGCACCGCGGGAACAGCGACGGCATAAAACAGAGGATCGGAAAGCAAAATGACTCCTGGAGACCCGACAACTTAACGCTACGCCCGATATCTGCTCTAATCGGGGTCCGACAACAAGAATACCCTGTCATGAAGATTCGTATCCGGGACAATTCCATTCGACTGCGTCTTGAACGAACCGAAGTTGATCAGCTTCGTGCGACAGGTGTGGTCAAATCGCACACCGCATTCCCGGGAGGACAGCGATTTAGCTATGCCGTGGAAAGCAGTCCCGCGAGCGTGCAGCCGGTGGCCTTGTTTTCGGATCTCACGATTACAGTCCGCCTGCCGGAGACGGTCGTGCTCGCCTGGGCAACCACCGAGCAGGTTTCAATCGAGGGTGAGCAGGTCCTCGACGATGGCGCAAGGCTCAGCCTGCTGGTTGAAAAAGACTTCGCCTGCCTCGCACCGCGCGAGGGTGAGGATGAATCGGACATGTTCGAACACCCGGGCAAGAGCAGTTTGAGCTGCTAATGAACGTTAGCCGATACGCCCGATTTGAAGAGCGCACGCTAACGTTCCTGCGTGAGTTGAAAGCGAATAATAATCGCGAGTGGTTCAAGGCGAACAAGTCGCGCTACGAAGACGATGTCCTGGACGTCGCGCTGCGCTTTATCCAGTCCATGCAGGATCCGCTGGCAAGTATTGCGCCCCATTTCACGGCCGTCCCAACGCGGATGGGAGGATCATTGATGCGTGTCTACCGGGATACCCGATTCTCCAAGAATAAACTCCCCTACAAGACCAACATCGGAATTCAGTTTCGCCACGAACGCGCGAAAGATGTGCATGCGCCGGGTTTTTACGTCCATATAGAGCCGGATGAAGCCTTTATCGGAGTCGGAATGTGGCGCCCTGAGTCAGAGCCCTTGCGGCAAATTCGTGACCGTATCGTGACCCGGTCTTCGGAATGGCAAAAGGCGACGGGCAGCGCGGCGTTTAAACGCTCGTTCCATCTTGGCGGTGAATCGCTTCAGCGTCCCCCGCGGGGGTTTGACAAAGAGCATCCGCTCATAGACGACATCAAACGCAAAAGTTTCATCGCGGTTCGCGAGATGCCGGTTGAGGATTGCCTCGATTCGAAATTTCAGCAAAAAGTTGAAACTGCTTTCAAACAGGCATCACCGTTCATGCAATTCCTGTGTGATGCCGTCAGTGTGAAGCTCTAGTGGGCCAGCGTTGTGGCAAGGGCCTGCAACAAAACTTTCGCATCGGGCCTGTCCGAAATTGACCTGGACAGGTACGAGTAGACAATCACGCCGTTTCGATCGACAACCAGGGCCGTAGGCCAAACGGTATCGTTGCCATATTCCTTGCGATGGTCCTCCGGAACACCGGCCTTTTCCAGCAACCCAAGCTGCCGGGCGACCGCAAGGTCAGCGTCGAGCCAGAAATCGAACTCAACCTCAAAAAACGCTGCAACGCGACGGGTGGTTTCAAGCGGTTTCGGCGTCACCAGAATCAGGCGCGCACCCAAATCGACAATATCCTTGTAGTGCTCGCTCAAGTCTTCGACCTGAGAGCTGCAAAAAGGGCACCAGTTGCCGCGCACAAACAGAATCACAGCAGCGGTCCCATGCAATTGTGTCGACCGGACCGGGTCGCCACTTTCGTCGGTGGCCCGGAAGTCGGGCAATGGCTGGCCGCGTCGCAACTTCACTGGAACGGGTCGGCCGGCGTGGCGCAGCCGTGATGCGATGAAAGTGATGACAGCGATCGCCGTGACCAGCAGTCCGGCGACAAGGAAAATCAGCTGATTACTCATGTCGTGGCAGTATGGCCCTCGATCGGCCATGGACACAAGAGCGGTATTGTGGATACTGAAGCGGTTCTTCACGAATCCCGAGTTTCATGAGTAGTAACCCAGTCATTTGGCAGCCATCGACTTCACGAATTCGCGCGTCCGGCATGTACCGTTTCATGCAACAACAGGGATTTGATAACTACGACGCCCTGTACCAGTGGTCGGTTGACCGGTCACCAGAGTTTTGGACGGCGTTTTGCGATTTCTGCGAAATCGAGATGACTCGCGAAGCCACCACAGTCATCGCGCGACCCGGCGACATGATGGATGCCGGCTGGTTTGATGGTGCTGAAACGAATTTTGCATCGCACCTGTTGCGACATACTGGCGACAATGCGGCCATTGTCTTTTGCGGCGAAGACGGCGCAAGACAGGAGATTAGTCGCGATGCGTTGCGCGATGCGGTTGCACGACTGGCGAGATCGCTGCGAGCCGCAGGCGTCGACAAGGGGGAGGCCGTCATTGCGATGCTCGCCACCACCAGTATCGGGGCAATCTGGTCGTCCTGTTCGCCGGACTTTGGCAGCACCGGAGTTATCGACCGCTTTGGCCAGATTGAGCCGAAAGTTTTGTTTGCTGCAAACGCCTACTGGTACAACGGCAAAGTCTGCGACACAAGAACAACACTGACCGAAGTCACGAAGTCCATTGCATCAATCAAACAGACAATCATTGTGCCATTTGTCAGTTCGGCGCCCACCGAAGTGCCACTGGCCAGTGCGGTCCTGTGGGATGAATTTCTTGGCCAAAGCGCAGAACTCATTTTCACGGCGGTCCCGTTCAATCATCCACTCTATGTAATGTACTCATCGGGCACGACGGGTGTACCGAAATGCATTGTGCACGGGCATGGTGGTACCTTGCTGCAGCAGACCAAGGAGCATGTCCTGCATACGGACGTGACGGAACAGGACACGCTGTTTTATTTCACGACCTGTGGCTGGATGATGTGGAACTGGCTGGTCTGCGGGCTCGGTACAGGCGCGACGATTGTGCTGTTTGACGGTGCGCCGTTTTTCCGGGATGGCCGAATCCTCTGGGAAATTGCCGAACGCGAGGGAATCAGCATTTTTGGCACCAGCGCAAAGTACCTGTCGGCGCTTGAGAATACGGCCGTTCGCCCAGCCAACGATTTCCAGCTGCCGCGCCTGAAAACCGTCCTGTCGACAGGTTCGCCGCTGGCACCCGAAAGTTTCGATTTCGTCTATGAGGCGATTGGTGATGACCTGCAGTTGTCATCGATCTCCGGCGGCACCGATATCTTGAGTTGTTTCGCACTGGGCAACCCGTTGTTGCCGGTGCGTCGTGGAGAACTGCAATGTCGGGGCCTGGGCATGGCGGTCCAAATTTTCAACGATAACGGACAGCCTGTCGTTGGTGAGCATGGCGAACTGGTCTGCGTTAAACCCTTTCCGTCTGCCCCTGTCGGTTTTTGGAACGACCCGGACGGTGTGCGTTATCGAGCGGCTTACTTCGAAAGATTCCCGGGAATCTGGGCCCATGGGGACTTCGCCGAACTGACGGCAAATGGCGGTATCGTCATACACGGACGGTCCGATGCAGTGCTGAATCCCGGTGGCGTCCGAATCGGTACCGCGGAGATTTACCGGCAGGTCGAAAAGCTGGATGAGGTTCTCGAAAGCATTGCAGTCGGGCAGAACTGGAATGATGATGTACGTGTCGTGTTGTTTGTTGTGCTTAGAGACGGCGTTGTGCTCGATGACGTGCTTATCAATCGAATCAAATCAACAGTGCGCAAGAACACGACCCCGCGCCACGTGCCGGAGAAAGTCATCGCGGTTCCGGAAATACCACGTACGAAAAGCGGCAAGATAGTCGAACTGGCCGTTCGTTCGGTTGTGCACGGCGAAAAGGTCAGGAATACCGAAGCGCTGGCCAATCCCGAGGCGCTGGCGTACTTTCAGAACCTGCCCGAGTTGAAATCATGAGATCACCATTATGACGGCGTCCGACTACACGGGTACTGAGGTTGTCCGCGGCAACGTACTGCCCGAATGGATCGATGTTAACGACCATATGAATGTTGCCTACTATGTGCTGGCATTCGATCTTGCGGTTGATTCGTTGTGGGAGCGTTTCGGAATTACCGAGAATTACATCAATATCAGCCAGAGTTCGACGTTCGCCGTTGAAAGCCATGTCACGTGGCAACGGGAACTGAAACTGGGCGAGCCGTATGTGATTACGTCACAATTGCTGGCCTACGACAGCAAGCGCATTCATCAGTTCATGCGCATGTATCATGCCGAGGAACATTTCCTGGCAGCTACCGCCGAATGGATGAACCTGCATGTCGACCTGTCAGTCCGGCGAGTCGCACCCTGGCCGGATCCAATACTTGAACGTATTGCCGAATTCGCGGGGCAGCAGGATGCGATGGCCTGGCCAGTCGAGGCCGGCAAGCGAATGTCAGTGAAAGAACCGTTGTTTGGTGCGTCCGGGCCCTGATGTCTAAATACATACTTGCAATTGACCAGGGCACCAGCAGCAGCCGGGCGGTCTTGTACGATCACAACATTGCCGTTGTGGCCAGCGCGCAGCAGGAATTTCCCCAGGTGTATCCACAACCCGGATGGGTTGAGCACGACCCGGAAGCGATCTGGGATTCCGTAGAGGCTGTTTGTGCCGCTGCATTGTCGAAAGCCGGCGCAGCGGC
>JAUHYO010000335.1 GCA_030426325.1 Gammaproteobacteria bacterium
ACGTATGACTGTCGCGCGTTGATCGGAAACAGCACGCGACCGCGGAGATAAAAAATCAATCCTGCCAAAGTGAATAATGTCGACAACTGCGCCATACGTTGCACAACGTACAAAGTTGTCGATACTAGGAACGGATGCAATAGCCAGATACCGGCGGCCACGACGACCAGCCAGCGAACATCCCGACTATCGTAGCGGAGTATGCTCAGGATTTGATTCGTCAGTATCGCAACCAGCCCCCCACACAAACAATGAATAATCAGGTTAGTGCGTTTGAAAGGCCAGGCCTCTGCCGGCCAGTTGTTCGCATCGATCAAAAATGTGACCAATGACATCGGACGTCCGGTTGGGCCGCTGTTGCCCCCGAAGACGAACGCCTTGAATGTCTCCCAGTCGACAACGCCGCCGCGGTGCCCGAGAGCCGCGATACTACCGAAGTCGTCGAGAACAAACGGCCCGCTCAGGCCCGGCCAGTAGGCCCAGACAACACCAAGAACCAATGCAAGACAGCCAGCGATTAGGCCAGCATCGAGAGTCATGCTATTCAGGCGCTGGCTGATGACATTCATCCTGTTCCGGTGGTCAGTGTCCCAAAGTGACCGCATTCTACCGCGGCACGCTTCGGGCCTCATCCGATTCCGTCACCTATTTGCCAGCCGAGACGCTGTAGCGCAAAATACCCGTATGGCCAAACCCGCTGACAAGATTGCCGCGGCGCCCGTCGCGGGCGTTGCCCACTATGAGCAGCCGCTGTCCGAGCGTATGCGGACCTTTTTGCGGCTGGAATTCCTCTACCACCCGATGCTGGAAAACAGTGAAAGAGACGATGACTGGGCGACCCGTGCCACGATTTCCACGCTGCTCGAAATTCTGGCGATTCTTTCCCGCGGGGATGTACGCAGCGAGGTATTGAACGAGCTCGATCACCAGATCAGCGCCCTGGAGCGTTTTCAAAGCCACACCGGTGTGGACGGCGGGCGACTCGG
Organism: Gammaproteobacteria bacterium; assembly: GCA_030426325.1. Classification (GTDB taxonomy): domain Bacteria; phylum Pseudomonadota; class Gammaproteobacteria; order Steroidobacterales; family Woeseiaceae; genus UBA1847. The sequence goes on from JAUHYO010000335.1 coordinate 987, forward strand.
AAACCTGATGCACAACCTGGCCACAAGCCGCGAGGAGATATCGTCGATCGGCACCGGTTACCTGCAGCTGCTCAAGGACAGTCACTTCCTGAACGCGATCAAACACCGAAGTGCGATTCCCGGCGGTACCTGCGAGTTCGATCTTCCCGAATACAGTCATTGGCTTCGGCAGCCGATTGCGCGGCGGCAGACCGACATGACCCGTTGGATTCAGACAATTCGTCCGTTGTGTGACGGTGTCAGTGAGGTGTTGTGGTTGATTCGCGAAAGCGCACAACCGAAAGAACGCTGCGCGACAAACGGAATGTTTCAGCACAACATGCAAAAGGATGCCAATTGCCGTTTGTTACGAGTCAGCCTGGACAAGAGATCGGCGCTGTTTCCGGAGATCAGCGGGAGTCAGCATAGATTTACCATTCGATTCCTGGAGTGGTCCACGGTCGGGCAACTCGCAACTCAAACCGGAAACGACGTAGCGTTCCACCTTTCGATCTGCTGATTACCTAACCAGTCTAGTGACGCTGCTGCAGAGCGGCGACCACCGGCATATCGGCAGGCAGCAATTCCTCTGCATCGAGAAACTCGGACGGCACCCAACGCAACTCCTGGCCCTCGCGGCCGACCGGCTTGCAGTTCCAGCGGCTGACGATAAAAAACTCGATCGACACAATCCGGTCGTCGTATTCATGTCGCAGATTCATGAACGGCGAACTCTCCGTCACTTCAATACCCAGTTCCTCAGCAAGCTCGCGGGAGAGTGCCCGCTCCGCCGATTCACCGGGTGCAATCTTGCCGCCCGGGAACTCCCACAGACCGTGAAACGGTCCGTCTCCCCGGCGCTCCGCAATCAGAACCCGGCCTTTGCTATCGCAAAGTATGCCTGCCGCAACATTGAAGTGATTCATCGAGATTCTACGCGTTCAGTCTGCCGTGACACTGCTTGAACTTCTTGCCAGAACCGCAGGGGCAGGGTTCATTGCGGCCCACTTTTCTTTCACCCCGGACAAAGGGTGTCGGTGCTGCTTCCGCAGCGCCTCGTTTCGCTCCCGACTGCCCGGCCGCTCCCAGTGTGCCTACTTCTGCATGCTGGAACTTCATTTTGTCAGCCGCTTGTTTGCGCTCGGCCATCTCGTTGAGATCCTGCTCGCCCTGAATTCGAATTCGCGACAGGATGCTGATCGTGTCGTACTTGACCTGCTCAAGCATGGCGCCAAACATTTCAAATGCTTCGCGCTTGTATTCCTGCTTCGGATTCTTCTGCGCATAAGAACGCAAGCCTATGCCCTGGCGCAGATGATCCATTGACGCGAGATGCTCTTTCCAGTGATGGTCGAGTTGACGCAGCATTACCTGTTTCTCAACTCCGCGCATGAGCTCGGGCCCAATACTTGCCGACTTTGCCTCGTAAGCTTTTTGCGCTTCAGCGATACAGCGTTCGGCGATTCCTTCCGCGTTCAGCGTTTTGTCGTCTTTGATCCATTGCGATACGTCCGCCTGGACACCAAAGTCCGCCTCGAGCACTTTACTCAGGCCATCCGGATCCCACATTTCTTCCAGGCTGCCCGGTGGGACGTATTGTTCCGCCGTCATGCCAACCACTTCCTCACGAATGGCATTGACCGAATCTTCAATATCGTCCGCATCCATGAGTTCGGCGCGCTGATGATAGACGACTTTGCGCTGGTCATTGGCAACGTCATCGTACTCGAGCAGGTTCTTACGAATATCGAAGTTGTGCGCTTCTACCTTGCGCTGAGCTTTTTCAATCTGGCGCGACAGGAGCTTGCTTTCAATCGCTTCGCCCTCGCGCATGCCGGCACGTGACAACAGGCTCTTGGTACGCTCCGGGTCACCAAATATGCGCATCAAGGTGTCTTCCATCGACAGGTAAAAGCGGCTTGACCCCGGATCGCCCTGACGACCTGAACGACCGCGAAGCTGGTTGTCGATTCGGCGGGATTCATGGCGCTCGGTTCCGATAATGTGCAACCCACCCGCCTTGAGCACCTGCTCATGGCGCTCACGCCACTCGGCCTCGATTGCGGCAGTATCATCGCCCTCTCCCGCTTCCTCGAGTGCCGCGTCGAGACTGCCGCCGAGTACGATATCGGTACCGCGACCGGCCATATTGGTCGCGATCGTGATCGCTCCAGGCCGGCCTGCGTTCTGAACGATGTGCGCTTCGCGTTCATGCTGCTTGGCGTTCAGCACTTCGTGCTTGATCTTGCGTTTCTTCAACATCGACGACAGCAGTTCGGATGCTTCGATGGAGGTCGTGCCCACCAGCGCAGGCTGTCCACGCTCCCGACAATCGACGATGTCCTCGATAATCGCTTCAAACTTGTCCTTTGCCGTCAGGTAGACGAGGTCCGGCTGGTCTTCGCGAATCATTGGTTTGTTCGTCGGGATTACGACCACTTCAAGGCCGTAGATCTGCTGGAATTCGAACGCTTCGGTATCTGCTGTTCCGGTCATGCCTGACAGATTGTTGTACAGGCGGAAG
>JAUHYO010000336.1 GCA_030426325.1 Gammaproteobacteria bacterium
CCCAGGTAGTGAAGCTCTTCCTCGCTGGAAACCCTATATAAATCAATATGATAAAATGAGCCGGCCGGCAGCGTGTACGGCTCGACCAAGGTATAGGTCGGGCTGGGCACCGGCCCCGTATGCCCGGCTGCACGAATAAACGCTCGCGCAAAGGTTGATTTCCCGGCGCCAAGCTCGCCGCGCAGCAAGATGACCCAGCCGGCCGGGTCGGCGGGCAAGGCACGGAATACCGCGTCGCCGAATGCCATCGTCGCCTGCTCATTGCTGAGATGGCGCTTCATGGATTGACGACCTGGCGAAGCGCGCGAATGACATCACTGGCGAGCATGCCGCGCTCGCCGTCCATCGCGGCAATGTCACCCGCCCTCGCATGCACCTCGACGCCGATGGCTGCGGCCGTCTCCGGTGCCAGGCCCTGGGCCAGCAGTGCGGCGATGACCCCGGTCAACACGTCACCCATGCCCGGTGCCGCCATACCCGGATTGCCTGACGTCGAGAGCCACGGAGCGCCGGATGCCGAGGAAACCAGGGTCCCGGCCCCCTTCAGCACGGCGATCCCCCCGTAGGTCTCTTGCAGGCCGGCGAGTGCGTGGAGCCGGTCAGCCTGAATATCCGCCGCAGGTCGGGCCAGCAACCGGCCTGCCTCGCCGGGGTGCGGCGTGATAATGCGTGCGCTCTGCTTATCCGCTTGCTTCGCCAGCCGATTCAGCGCATCGGCGTCCCAAACGGCGGGCCGGCGATCCATGGCAACAGCCGACAGTACTTCTTCTGCCCATTCGGATTGGCCCAGACCCGGGCCGATTGCGATGACATCGACACTGTTCACCAGGCCGCGCAATTCGTCGCTGGTGGCGACACCGCGGCACATCAGTTCCGGTCGCCGGGCAGCAATCGCTGCAGCATGCCCGGGATGCGTGGCAATTGTGACTTTGCCGGCCCCGGTACGCAGTGCCGCTTCCCCACACAACAGCGCAGCGCCCGGCATGCCGGGTCCGCCGCCAACGACCAGGACATGGCCAAAATCTCCCTTGTGCGCCGCGCGGGCGCGCGGAGGCAAACAGCCAGCGATGGCTTCCGGCAAAATGCGCTTGTACAAGACCGGCAGGTCCACGCGCGCGGTTTCGTCGATACCCAGGCCGGCGAAGGTAATTCGACCACAATGATTCGGGCCCTCGCCCAGGAACAACCCGGCTTTCAATCCGACAAAGGTTGTTGTGATGTCCGCCCGAACTGCTGCGCCCATGACCGCACCGGTGTCACCGTTGATCCCGGTCGCAATGTCCAGGGCATGAACCGGAGCCGGATGATCATTCATCCTGTCAACTGCAGCGGCGAACGCGCCACCGACGTCGCGCACCAGACCGCTGCCGAGCATGGCATCGACCAGGAGTTCGGCATCAATGTCGAGCTCGCCGCCCCACGCGGATACCGCACCGCCTGACGACCGGTAGTCAGCGTGAGCCCTGGCCGCATCGCCATCCAGCGAACCCGGATCGACCAGTGAAATCACCGATACCTTGATGCCTTCCCGGGCCGCCAGTTGCGCCAGGACGTAACCGTCGCCACCGTTATTTCCGGCTCCACAGACAATTTGCCAGCAACGGGCGTCGGGAAATGCGCGTTGGGCGACGCTCAATGCCGCCGCGGCCGCACGCTGCATCAATGTGTATCCTTCGATGCCCTGCTCTTCAATCGCAATGCGATCCATCTCGCGGACGGATGCCACCGAGTAAATGTTTGCGGGCAGGGATTGCATCACGATGATTATACTGTGGCCTGAGATGAAACGGACAGTGACGAAAACCACCAGCAAAAGCACGAGGACCGATATGTCGGCGTTGAAAAACTCGATTGTCGACTGGTGTACCGAACTCGGTTTTCAACGCTGCGGTGTCAGCGATGTCAACCTGGAGCAGGCGGAAGATCGACTGACCGAGTGGTTGGCGCGACGTTTTCACGGCTCAATGGATTACATGGAACGGCACGGTATAAAGCGCAGCCGGCCACAACAGCTGGTACCCGGAACGTTACGCATCATTTCCGTGCGTATGGACTATCTGCCCGAACCACAGGATGACGCCAAGGCGCTGCTCGATCATGACACGCGCGCATACATCTCGCGCTACGCGCTCGGTCGTGACTATCACAAAGTGATGAAAGGAAGACTCCGGTCGCTCGCAAGACGCATTGAAGCGCGCATCGGGCCGTTTGGGTACCGGGTTTTTGTCGATAGCGCGCCGGTACTGGAAAAGGCAGTCGCGGAAAAAAGCGGTCTCGGCTGGGTCGGGAAGCATACCAATCTCATTGACCGTGACACCGGCTCCTGGTTTTTCCTGGGCGAACTGTACACCGACCTGCCGCTTCCGACGGATGAGGCCGAAGTTTCGCACTGCGGTACGTGCACGGCTTGCATCGATGTCTGCCCGACCGATGCAATTGTCGCGCCCTACTCGCTCGACGCCCGCCGTTGCATCTCCTACCTGACGATAGAGAACAAGGGACCGATACCGGTGGAATTCAGGGAAGCCATCGGGAATCGAATTTACGGTTGCGACGACTGCCAGCTGTTCTGCCCGTGGAATAAATTTGCCCAACCAACCTCCGAGGGGGATTTTGCACCGCGCCACGGACTCAATGACGCGGATCTGACCGAGTTGTTCCTGTGGAACAAGCAAACCTGGCTTGAGAAAACAGAAGGCAGCGCAATTCGGCGCATCGGCCATGAACGGTGGCTCAGAAACATCGCCGTCGCACTTGGCAACGCGAAAACCAGCAACAAAGTTGTGAGCGCACTTCGCACGCGCCTCAACGACGACTCGCCACTGCTCGTTGAACATGTACAGTGGGCATTGCGTCGACACGAACCAATAGCAACGGAGCAGTGAGAATGTTTGAAGCACCCGAATCGGAATACCTCGTCCCCTTCGATAACAGCTTCGACGTTTCGAAGGCCAGCACGACACCGCAGACCGACGGCCACTTCCATAAAGGAACGCATCGCCGCAAAACGATCAAGGAGCTGAACGCCTTGCAACGTATCCTGGCCGCCGGCGATCGACGAGCGGTCCTGCTCGTCTTCCAGGCCATGGATGCCGCAGGCAAGGACAGCACGATCCGGGCGGTGATGCGGGGCGTCGATCCCGCCGGCTGCCAGGTATTCAGCTTCAAGAAGCCCTCGTCGCTCGAACTGGATCACGACTTTCTCTGGCGCACGACCACCCGCTTGCCCGAACGTGGACGAATCGGGATTTTCAATCGGAGCCAGTATGAGGAAGTCCTGGTCGTGCGGGTACACCCGGAAATTCTGACCTACCAGCGACTGCCCGGTGAAATCAATCTCGAGACAGTCTGGGACGAACGCATGGCATCCATTCGCCAGCAGGAAGAACACCTCGCGCGTAATGGAACTGTCATCCTGAAATTCTGGCTAAACGTCTCAAAGGACGAACAGAAGCGGCGCTTTCTGGCGCGACTCGAT
>JAUHYO010000337.1 GCA_030426325.1 Gammaproteobacteria bacterium
TCCGGGGTTGCCGTGTCACCCGCATCCATGACCGCTTCGTAGCAAACAGTGACGGCTTCATCGTAGAGTCGGCTGAGTTGCACGCTCACGAGGGCGAAGCCCGTTCCTGACGCCGGTTCAGCGTGCTCGAAGTCTGAATCGATCGTAACGATCGGCAGTATCGGGTTGGCACTGCATTCGTTAAACGGATCGTTGGGACAATCGTCGACCAGGTCCGCAATGGAATCGCCATCGGTGTCAAACGCCCACGGCAATGTGAGACGCCGAACGGGCACTTCGATCTCGTCCAGATTGATCGCGCCATCTGCATCCGAATCGGCCTGGCGATCCACCAGTGTCGCATCATCGCCAATAGCCGGCAGCGCGCCCGGTAACAGGTTCAGGCGCACCAGGTAGCAGCGGTCCTGCATGTCAGCGACGGCGGCGGCGTAACCCGCATCGTCGACCCAGGCCGGACACTGATTAAGAAATTCGTTCCATCCATCGACGTCAGCCTGCCTTGCGGGGATCTCGGCCGTCGGGACTTTGCAGACGTCCGGGAACGCGATCATCAGCTCGCTAACCATGTATGAGTCAGACGAACTGCCCGGCACGCCGGCATAGAACTTCTGGCGCAACCAGTTACCCAGTGCTTCAAGCGGCTGCCCGGGCGCCAGGGCACTGCGAACTTCCACGACGCTCTGGTCAAGATTGAAACTTGTTTCCGACAGGCGCTCCAGGTTGCTCTCCCATGCCGAAACAAACGGCGACTGACCGGACCCCAGGTCGCCGAACAGGGGCTGATCGGGCTGGTAATCGTAAATGGGCTGGCTTGGCTGAAAGATGCCATCGATGACCTGCAAACCGCCGGTCCCGTCGAGCCGCGCCTCTTCGCTCAATGCGGCTTCGACAACGGCAATTTCGAGTGTGCTCTCGATATCCAGCTGGACCGTCAAGGGAACGACAAGCCGCGGCAGCAGGTAGGCAATGAACTCCCGGCGCCATTCCTCCGGTGTGGTCCAGGTGCCCTCGCCCATCTCCTCTAGCATGGCTATCGGAGTGACATCGTCCGTGCGCGGCAACCACGTCTTGTAGAGGCGGCTGTAGTCGGCTGGAACGCGCCAACCCGGCTGCGCAGGAACTCTGTGACGATGCACGGCATCCAGGATCAGGCTGTTACCCGCCGGTAAACGCATCTCCGGCAGTTGACTTGTGGCAAGTGCATTTCGGAGTGTGGACATCCGGCGCCTGGGCGCGATTTCGCCGGGCACCAGTCCCGCCGCTGTAATCTCTGTGTCTTGCAACAACTGCGTGGCGTCATAGGCGAGCGAGCCGTCCAGCCCGATACCACCGACGGTCCACCATTGGAATCCAGCACGAGTACCGCCAACGCCATTGGCGAAACTCGCATCATAAAAAACATCGAAACTCGCGCCTTCAAGCGCGAGGTCTTGCTTGCGGAACTCGAAGAAAATGGACTGCCCCGGTTGCACCGCAACAGGTTCGAAGCGTACGTGTATCGGACTGGCAGGATCACCGTCGATGGCAACATCATCGATTTTCTGCGACAGCAAGAGTTCACCGTCGTGTACCGCATCAGCCCAGATATTCAGGTAGACGTCCTCGACCCCATCCAGCTCGTCACCGCTGGCGGCAACAAACAGATCAATACCGGCAATGTTGTCCTGGCCGGGTGAATACGAATGAACCTGTATGCCCCCGGCATCGGCGGTACCGCTCGTTTGTTGATCCAGTACGATATTTGCAAGACCGGGAACAACCAAAACCCCATCACCGGTGTCGAGCAGATGCTCCACTTCGTAAAGGCGATTTGCCGCAGGAAAGTCTTTAAATCGCAGGCGCTGCAACGCCTCGTACTCTTCGGATGCCGGCGCGTCTTGTTGCGGCGGTATCAGCGGCTCCGGATCGTTGTAGTTCGTTCCACGGAGAATTTCGTCAAAGTCGCTCCAGTTGTCTGCGTCGGTATCGAGCGGCAGACCATCAGAATCCAGGCACGACACATCGCCGTCCATGGGCAGTTTCGTCACCGGGTCGAGACAGAATCGTCGCAGCCACTCATCAAACTCAGACCAGCCGTTGCCGTCTTTGTCTGCCAGCCAATCGTCTTCCAGGGGATTGAGGCCCATGTCAATTTCAACAGCGTCCGGGATGCCGTCACCGTCAGTGTCGCGGCGTTCGCTGCCCGGGGCGATCACAATGTCGTATTGAACGACGACCGTCCTGTTGATGGCTGCACCTTGTAGATTGACGGTTAGCTCGTACTGTCCGTTATTGACCAGGAAAAAGGTTTCGGTGTGATAGCCGTTCTCGCCCGTTCCGCCGGCATTTTGCGAGAGCAGCACGCTGGCGGTGGCTACCGTTTGCGATGAGCCTGTTTCAATTGCTGTCCAGGTCAGACGGTGAGGTCCATTGGCAAGCAATGAACTGCTGACACCGATGTTGACGGCGACAGTCCCGGTATAGCTTCCCGGCGCCGGCGTGATTCTCAGGTCTCGGTGGCCACCCTCTCCACCTTCGCCGACCTGCAATGCGGCTTCACCGATGCCGACCAGTGAAATCTCCGGTTGACCGACAATCATTCGGTCAGAACTGTTCTTTAGCAGGTTGATGAGGAAAACGTCGTTGTCCCCGAAATCAATCATCGGGTAGTCCGTCGGACTGACCTGATCCATCCACTGGCCGGTGTCGTAACCGGTGACCTGCCCTGTTTCAGAATCCACGATCCACATGTCGGCCGTATCGCCGGTCATGAGCGGGCTGACTTGCGCTGTCACGCCCGTCGGCAAAAACGCCAATGCGATGAGTGCTGCCGTCGCGATCCGATTCATCACGGCGAACTCCTGGAGAACCAGTTGCTGACACGATAGCTGACCGGCCGGTGTTGCCGGTCGAAGTAGACCGCCTGGTACCGCCACTCGAAGGGTTCATTGCCGGCAGCATCACGTGTTTCAAGGAACGGGTATTGGTCGACAAACCAGACGGTAAGACTCTGCGGGTCCAGCGAACCCTGCGGACTCAGGTAGCCGAGGCCAACCTTGAAATACGGGTCATTCAGCCGGTGCCACAGCAAGCTCGTATCGCCGTTCTGAAATACTTCACTGTCAAAGTGCACGTAATCAATCAACGGCGACACCTGGATCCAGTCACGCATTGATACGACATCGCCGACCAGTCGTTGCTGCCGGTACAGAATGAATCGCAGTTCCGGGTCCAGCATTTCGTGGAATTTTGCCAGCCCACCGTCCCAGCACGCGTAGTTATCAAAGTCCGTAGTAGCGAGAGGATCGACCCAGCAGTGCGACAGGTCCGAGCCGTCGGCGACAACCTCGGGCGAAACAAGCATTTGCAAAGCCAGGAACGGGGTGAGTGACTTGTGGTCCGTCACCAGGCTTGCAATCAGTGGCGCGCCTTCAGTGGCACCCTGAACTTTCGGCCATGGCAGGTAAGTTGGAGTGTCTTCGCCGGCAGGAGTGCG
>JAUHYO010000338.1 GCA_030426325.1 Gammaproteobacteria bacterium
CAATACATTGCACACGTGGTGGTGTTTCACAACCATCAGTCACAGTAACACAGTAAGTTGTTGTCGGATCAGTTGGATTCACCGTAATATTTGACGTAGTACCAACGTTTCCGGTGCCATCGTCCCCACCGACTGACATGACCTTCAGGCAAAAACGATCCTGATCGCCCTGCAGCGCGGACACCGGCATCGTTACATCGATTGCATCACTGCTTACGTTGTCAATGACAGGAATGCTTTCCATCGCACTTTGCGATTCACCGAGCCCTGGTTCGTGGTCAAGCCGCGCCAGCGCGATTGCGACACGTTCAGCTGGCAAACGAATTGAAAATTGCGCCTCCGAACTGGTCACGTTGAAACTCAGAATCTGAGGCGGGCTCGGTGTCTTCGGATGCTCCGGCGTGACCGTGCAGGGAAACTGCACGGTGGACGACATATTGTTGTTCTGGTCCGTCGTAACGGCGTAACCACAGAACAGCCCGGCGCGCGCCTGGAAATTCAGCCCCTCCGGATCGCAGGTATTGCCGATACGCGACGACGTACCATCGATGGTTTCAAATACGGTAACGCAATAACTGCCGCGCTCGTCAGGTGGCGGCGGCGCGGCATTGCCCTGCGCGCCTCCGGCAACCAGGTCACCCGCCTCGGCCGGTACCAGCGTATCCACCAGTTTCGGCACCACATTGACGCTGCCAGCAGAACAGAACTGGTTCAAGGCATTAAACGGTACCGGCTCAGAACAGGCGACGTCGCCGGTCGAGGCACTGGCCGGAAAATCCAACGTGACAATCCGGTTCTCGCAGGCGTTGGCGATGTTGATGCAGTCTTTGGAATCCTTGTCGCGCAGCGCGTTGACCAGGTGCGAATTGTTATAGCCCGTACAGGACACCGAGATCCGTTGCGATTCGTCTTCAAGAATCTGCTCCGCGAAACTCCAGGAGCCATCGCTGACGGTGTCGAGCTCAATGTTGCAGCCCTCGGGCTTTGCACCCGGCTTCATGACGCTGACTGTCGGCGGAGCGGGAGGCTCCCTGTCCGGGAACAGGCCACGTTGTGGTGCACTCATGTGACTCAGACGGCCAAGCGGTACAGGGGAACTCGCTTCAGAAACGATGCGGTACCAGTACACCGTGTCCTTGTTGCCGGCAGGAACCGTATCGTGCATGCGGGCAATACCCGGCGCGGACGGATCCTGCAGGCTCGGTCGCTGCAATTCGACACTGCCCGTGTCGTTGGCGTAAACAAGGTAATTCTGTTCGGTGTCTGGCGGGTAAACGGAGGCATCGCATTGCAGGCCGGCGCTGCGTTCGAAGGCATCGATCCTGCCGTTGCCGTCGAAGTCGGGCGTTTCAAAGGAGTCTTCGACGCCGTCACCGTCGCTGTCTTTAAAGCGTCCGGCGATGTCGAAGTTTTCGAAGCGATAAATCCGGTAGTCCCGAACATCGAGTCGTACCGCACGGTGGGGGTCGATGCCACAGTCGCCGCCGATGGGTACGTACTCAAGTATGCCGGAACTGCGCGCTTCCGATTCGTTGCAGAACAAGCGAGAGTGCCGGTACATCTTGACGTAGTTATCGACGTTGACTTCGTCCCAGGTGAAGGTCAGTGCGTTGCTCCTTAGGCCGAGGGCCTGGCTTGTCTGGTCTGCAAAACTGCGCAGATTCCAGGGCGCCGGCGGACGTGTCATCAAGGGTACTGTGACGACGGTGGCGACCGTGGGACCGTAGTCACCCGCGAAATCACGTGGCACAAGGTAGTAACCGCGTCGATCGCCCGGTCGCAACCCGGCTCGCGAAAGCTGATCCTGGGCTTCCACCCATTTGCCTTGCCTTGGGATGCGCTCGGCGGGAACTTCGGGAATCGAGACACCGGCCTCGATCAGTTGGGCTCTTGCCAGCAACCACTCCGGATCGGTCGACGGCGCACCGGAATCGATGACCAGTGAGACGTTGACCTTTTCGAGGCCATCGATGATCGGACGACCGCGATCGTCGAAAGGCGCCGATGCCGCCAGTGCGGCTATGTCGCGAACCGGAGGTTCCGTTTCCGCGGGGTCAAGATTCTCGGTGGTGCGATACAGGTCGTAGCCTGAGACATACGACTGCGCGGCGACACGATCGCTGACCCTGGCGGCGCCGGATGCAGTCCAGTCAAGCATCACGGTGTAGTGGTCTTTGGCCGTGTCCGGCAGGTCGCAGCGCCAGTCGGATACGCGAATCTGTTCGAACTGACTTGCCGGCAATGCAAACTGCTGCGCGCTTGGATCAATCTGGAGGAACCCGAGTCGCGCCGTACTCTGGTCGGAAGCCACAGCAAGGAGCTCATAGTCGACAACGCTACTGCCATCGGCAACGACCGGTGCCTTGTCTATCCATGCACGATAGCGAGCGCGTGCAACATTGATGTCGGTGCGCGAACCGAGGAAAGCCCAAAGCGGGTTGTACGTATCCTCCAGTACGGGATTAATGAGCTGATGCAAGGTCTGCGCGAACGAGGCGGCTGAGAACCGGGTTCCCGAGTCCGATGCCAGCTCATTCAGACGAGTGATTGTTTCAAGTCTTAATTGTTGCTGGTCAACTTCCTGGTAGATCGCATTAATCTCAGGCGCCGCCATTACCGCGCCGACCGGCCACTCGCCAAGTTGCTCGCCGTTTCTCAGGAGTCGAATCGTTTGCACGTCAGGAGGCAAGTCACCTTCCATCGTGTCCCAACGCAAATAGACATGCCTGGCACCCGCAACCGGGCCGTCGCTGATGACAACCTTGCCGACGAAGTAGAACTGCCCTTCCTGCGCCATGGACCACGAAGGTGCAGCCAGCATTGCCAGCAGGAACATCGTTATTGCGCTTAGCTTTCGCATCAGTGAATCGCACTCGGTTTCGGAGGTTTGACCTGCCACTTTCCGTTGTCGAAAGAAGCACCAAATTGCGCGTCGCCCGTGCCACACATACCGTCTTCACGGCTGCGCTCAACGCTGGTCCAGGTACCGGGATCGCAATCGAGACCGATACCCGCAACACCCCAGCCCTCGCCTACCAGTTTCAGGTCGCCGTCAGTCGACGCACTGCCACCCACCGTGACCTTGCCCTTGAGTGACGCGATACAGGCCACCTGGCCGGACGCACCGCCGCCAACCAGGCCACCGAAAGTTGTCGGCTGACCAACGAAGATCCAGCTGCCGAAATCAGCGACAACACCAACGTTCAGCGCACATCCGCCCGGTATGACCGGGATCGTTGCACCGCCGCGCAAGTACGCTCCGGTGAATCCGCTGGCCGGCAGGTTGGGCAGGAACTTCTCCACTTCGGGATCGAGGTCTGTTATCGCCGAATTGCCCGGGCAGACACGACCGACGAGGAACGCAACATCAGCCGTCAGGCTGGAAAATACTGCGCCGGCCGAGGCGCCGATGTAGGTCTGCTTGGTGCCCAGACCGGCCGCGAATGCCGGATCGAACACGATGGCTTCCGAG
>JAUHYO010000020.1 GCA_030426325.1 Gammaproteobacteria bacterium
AATGATTGGCGCCTCGTTATCCGGGGTCACATTCATATCGGTACCCGGTTGGGTAGGTACTTCGCAATTTTCCTATATGCAGGTCGTACTTGGCTACCTGGTGACTCGGGGGGCCTACGCCAATCCGGATTGGAGCATCGCGGGAATGTCAGGTTCTGCTTCGGTTATGTTCCCGTTCACGGATATCGTTAATTTCAGCGTTGCCTACAGCCTGGCTTTGTTGCACAGGCGCAATGCGACTGCCCACAAACGACTGATGTTGCTCGCGGGAATCCTGCTTATCGATCCTGCCGTTGCGCGGTTGGTCATAGCGCTCGATGCCGCCGTACCAGTAATACTTCTGCTGGAACTTCTGTTGTTTGGTGCCCTGTTTACGTACGATTTCGTTACCCGGCGCCGCCCTAGTTGGGCAAGTTTGTTGGGGTTTGGTCTATTTGCGGCCGCTCTTGCAGCGAAACTCACGGTCTCACAGCTTTCCGGTTGGCATACCTTCGTAGAGTTCGTGTTCGGATAATCATCGACTTCTGTAGGCGACCCTAGAGAATTGTTGGGTTCGGCGCGTCGCCGTAGACCTCCTCGGGGTCGAAGACTTTGGTCGTATCGGTCCACTCGAGCTCGATATGCCCTTCGGATTGCTTGCTTTCGTAGTCAGCAGCAACGGGAATCTTGCGGTAGAAGCAGCTTCGGTAGCCGACGTGGCAACTGGCGCCGCCGGCAACGTCGACGCGCAGCCAGATACAGTCCTGATCGTCGTCGATCAGCAATTCGCGAATTGTTTGTTTCAGGCCGCTGGTCGCGCCCTTGTGCCAGAGCACCTGCCGGCTGCGGCTGTAGTAGTGTGCTTCTCCGGTCGTGATCGACAGCTGCAGGGCCTCGGCGTTCATGTAGCCCTGCATCAGAACCTCACCGCTGTCAGCATCAGTCGTTACGACGGTAATCAATCCGCGTTCGTCGAACTTGGGTGCCAGGTCGTTGCCTTCCTCAACCTGTTCGATGGATTTTCGAGCTTGAAATCTGACGTGATCGGCCGACATGCTGTGTCCTTGGCGGGAATTTCTGCGGGCAGGAAGAATACCGGGCGTAGCGGTCAGCAGCAATATTGATATGATTGCGTCCTTTGAACGGTCGAATCAGGATTTCATGGGTATCCAGCTACACGACACGCTGCAAGGCAGAAAAGTCGATTTCAAGCCACTGAAGAAGGGCGAGGTGACGATGTATCTGTGTGGCCCGACCGTCTACAACTTCGCGCATATCGGCAACGCGCGGCCGGCGGTCGTCTTCGACCTGCTCGCGCGGCTGCTTCGCCGCAGCTACAAGCTCACTTTTGCCCGCAACATCACCGACGTCGACGACAAGATCAATGCAGCCTCGGTTGAAACCGGGAAACCGATTGACGAGATTACTGCGCAGTTCATTACCGCCTACAACAACGACATGGGGGCGCTCGGCGTTCAGCCGCCGGATGTTGAGCCGCGAGCAACGCAGCACATTGCCGAGATGATTGCGATGATCGAAACGCTAATCGCCAAAGGGCACGCTTACGAGGCGGAAGGGCATGTGCTGTTTGACGTATCGTCCAATCCCGAGTACGGGGCGCTGTCGAAACGCGATTTGCGCGAGATGATCGCCGGTTCGCGCGTTGAAGTCGCACCGTATAAGAAAGCGGCGCATGACTTCGTGCTCTGGAAACCATCGACGCCCGAATTGCCCGGCTGGGATTCGCCCTGGGGCCGGGGTCGACCGGGCTGGCACATCGAGTGTTCCGCCATGGCCGAGAAACACCTGGGTGAAACCATTGATATTCATGCTGGCGGCCAGGACCTGGTGTTCCCGCACCATGAAAATGAAATGGCACAAAGTTGCTGTGCGCACGACGGCGCCCCTTTTGCGCGCCACTGGCTGCACAACGGCTTTCTCAGCATGGACCACACCAAGATGTCCAAGTCTTTGGGCAATGTGTTGCTCGTACACGATCTGATCAAGACGATTCCCGGTGAAGTCATTCGTCTTGCCTTGCTGAGCGCGCATTATCGGCAACCGCTGGACTGGTCCGAAGAGACAATTGAATCGGCGCGCAAGATGCTCGATCGTCTCTACGGTGCGGTGCAGGGCATCAGCGTTTCCGAGTCTGACCGCGACACCGCCGATCCGCCCGAGGCACTGATCGCGGCACTCGAAGACGACCTCAACACGCCGAAAGCACTGGCCGAGTTTTTTGGTCTCGCGCGCGAACTCAACAAAGCAAGCAGCGATGCCGAGAAATCCGCACTGGCGGCGCAGATGTATGCCAGTGGTGAGCTGATGGGCCTGCTGGGTAATGACCCGGACGACTGGTTTGCCGGCCATGTCAAAGGCGAGTTGTCCCTCGACGATATCGAGGCGATGATTGCAAAACGAAACGCGGCAAAGGCATCGGGCGACTACGCTGCGGCCGATGCCATTCGTGATCAGTTGAGCAAGGACGGCATCACGATCCAGGATGGCCGTGATGGTACGAGCTGGCGCCGGAGCACCTGATGGCGAACGAAATTCAAATCGCGCAGGAAGAGCTCATCGCGGATTTCGAGTTGTTCGATGACTGGATGGACCGCTACCAGTACCTGATCGATCTCGGCCGGCGTTTGCCCGAATTTCCGGACGAGTTGCGCACGGAAGAAAATCGCATTCGCGGGTGCCAGTCGCAGGTGTGGTTTGTTCCACGCCGAAAAAACGGCCGGCTGGAGTTCCAGGCTATCAGCGATGCCGCCATCGTGTCAGGTTTGATCGCACTGTTGCTGCGACTCTACAGCGGCAGACGGCCGCAGGACATTCTCGACACGTCCCCGGATTTCATCAAGGCGCTGGATCTCGAAAGTCACCTTAGCCCCACGCGCAGCAATGGTCTTTATTCGATGCTTGAGGCCATTAGGCGTTTCGCGTCGGAGGCATTGCAGGCCGCGTAATGGCGAGTGCGGTGAGCAAGGTGCTTGCATGGCCGCTGATCCAGCTGATTCGCTTTTACCGACTGGCCATATCGCCCTGGCTTGGCGCCAACTGTCGCTACGACCCAAGTTGCTCGTCCTATGCCATCGAGGCGCTTAAGGTTCACGGCATTTTAAAAGGCAGTGCATTGGCGGCACGCCGGATAGGGCGCTGTCACCCATGGGGCGGGTCCGGTTACGACCCTGTTCCGGATGCGACATCGGATGACTCCGAAGCCCGCTGAAATACTCCGCGCTGCCGCGATGCCGCTGAGCAACGTCGGCGTTCTGTTTGCACTGTTGATGTTCTGGTTGCTGCTGTGTCTTGCGGCCTCCGCCGGAATGCTCGGTGTCTGGCTGGCAATAGTGATCGTGCCGGCCCTGTTTCGCTTTTTCACCAATCTTGTTGAGACCGTTGGCCGGGGGCTGAAGGTCGAGCCGCTGGGTGCGGAGTTCTTTCGCTGGGTCGGTGACTGGTGGAGCCTGTTTCCCGCGCTCATCGTAATGCTGGTTGCCTGGGCCAGCTATACGATTCATCTATCCGCCGGTTTAACGGCAATGAACTTGTTCATCACTGCAATGGGTGCGGTCTACCCGGCGATGCTCGCCGTCTTGTCAGTCACGCACTCGCCGCTGCAATCCATCAATCCCGTCGCAATCCTGAATATGCTGCGAAGCATCGGGCCCAGTTATGTCATTGCGCCGCTGTATCTCGGCGCCATCGTTTACGTGGGAACGCTGTTGCAGCCGTTGCCGTTCATGCTCCAGCTAGCCGCCGTGCTCCTGCTGTTGTCTTCTTTGCACGCGGTGATTGGAAGCCTGGTCGAGCCGCACGGCGTCTTTGACGACGTGTATATTCCCGAGCCGGTGGAACGCTCGGCAGCGGAGGTTTCGGGGGACATCGAAAAATCGCGAATCGATGTGCTGACACAGGCCTACGGCCTGATCAATCGCGGCAATCGCGAGGGCGGTTTCAAACACCTGTTCGAATGGATTGGCAGCGATCCCGAGATTCCGGCCGCCTGGGCCTGGTATTTTTCCCGCATGCTGGAGTGGGAAAACAAGCAGCATGGGCTGTTTTTCGCGCAGCACTATGTTCACGATATGCTGAAGCATGGCGAGCATGTTCCGGCCCTGAAGGTCATCCTGCGATGCCGAATGATTGACGAAACTTGGAAGCCCCTGTCCGCGGACCTGCCCGCTGCCATACAACTGGCCGAGGCACATGGCAATATTGAGCTCGCGGCCGTGCTGAAGCGCTATTGAAGCGTTACAATGGCCGCATGGATAAGCGCCTGCTAACAATACTTCGCTGCCCGGTCACCCGCACTGGCCTGTCGCTCGCCAAAAAAGACACGCTCGAGCGGCTGAATGCCGCAATTGCGGCCGGCCAGCTGCACAATGCCGATGGCACGCTCATCGCAGAAACCCTCAATGAGGCACTGATCACAGACGATGGCAAGCGCCTCTATCCGGTCAACGACGGAATTCCGGTGTTGCTGGAAGACGAGGCGATCAGCATGGAGCAGCTTGATTGAAGATTCAGTCCAATCAGCTTTCATCGCACCTCCTGAAATCGATTGCCCCTTGTTACCTGGTTAGCGGTGACGAGCCCCTGCTGGTGGACGAGGCGCTCGACGCGATTCGTGTTGCCGCACGAAACCGGGGTTTTACTTCGCGTGAATTGCATGTGGCAACTGCCGGTTTCGACTGGAATGCGTTGATGGCATCGACCGGTAACCTGTCACTGTTCGCCGAACAGCGAATTATCGAACTGAGATTACCGACCGGAAAGCCGGGCAAGGCTGGTGGTCAGGCGATCGTTGACTTGGTCGAACAATCCGGACCCGAGATCCTGTTTATCGTCACCGGGCCAAAACTCGATCGGACCGGCAGTGCATCGAAATGGGCAAAAGCGATCGACAAGAAAGGCGTGACCTTGCCGCTCTGGCCGATCGGCGTGCGTGAGCTACCCGGCTGGATCGCGAATCGCATGCGCGCCGCAGGACTGCAGCCCGACAGTGGCGCGGTCAACCTGATCGCCGACCGGGTTGAAGGCAATTTGCTGGCGGCGAAACAGGAGATCGAAAAACTGAGACTGATACTCGGTGAAGGCAAAGTCACCGCGGAAGCGGTCAACGAGGCCGTCGCCAATAGCAGCCGCTACGACGTCTACAAGCTGACCGACGCGGCGCTGGCTGGTGACGCAGCGCGCTCCGTTAAAATTCTGGGGGGACTCAAGGCGGAAGGTGTCGAACCCGTGTTTGTTATGTGGGCGCTAACCCGGGAGCTGCGCACCCTGGCAACACTGCACGACGTGATTCGGCAGGGCGGCGATCTCGGTAGTGCGATGCAAAAGTCCGGCGTCTGGCGCAACCGGCAGGGTCTTGTACGCAGTTGCATCAGCCGCCACCAGCAAGGTGACTTTCACAGGATGCTCAAGGCAACGGGGCGCGCCGATGCTGCCGCGAAGGGGCAGCGTGAGGGGAATCCCTGGCATATGGCGACTGATGTTGTCGTGAGTCTTGCGCAGTGAGGCCGGTTGGCATTTTTGGCGGCACGTTTGATCCCATTCATTACGGCCACCTGCGCACGGCTTTCGAAATGCTGCAGGCGCTTCGATTTGAAGAGGTGAGATTCATTCCCTGCGGCGATCCACCCCATCGTGGCACTACTTTCGCCGACGCCGCGCTCAGGTTTCGCATGGTGGACGTGGCCATTGCCGAGCAGGAGGGCTTCGTCAGCGATGACCGCGAGTTGCGTCGTGACGGTCCGTCGTATTCGATCGATACGCTAATCGGCTTGCGCAAGGAATACCCCGGGCGCTCGCTCGCACTCATTCTTGGCATGGACGCGTTTCTTGGCTTGCCGAACTGGCATCGCTGGGATGAGATTCTTGGTGTTGCCCATATTGTTGTTGCCCACCGGCCCGGCTGGAAGGCGCCGGATATCGGACCGCTGGGTAGCTTGTTAACCGAGCGCGGAACGCATCGCGTGGAAGACCTGCACAATGCGACACACGGCCGCATCCATATCCATGCGGTTACCCAACTGGAGATTGCGTCAACCGAAATCCGGGAACTGGTCGCCAACGGTCGCGACCCGCGCTTCCTGATGCCTGATGCTGTCAGAGATGTCATAGAGGAGACTGGCGTATACATGAGTGAATTGAATGAATAGCGAAAAACTGAGCGAACTCGTTGTCGAGGCACTGGAAGACATTAAGGCGGTCAACATCGTCAAGCTCGATGTGCGCAATATGACAACCGTAACCGACTGGATGATTGTCGCGAGCGGCACGTCAAGCCGGCATGTCAAGGCGCTGATCGACAACGTCTCGGACGTGGTCAAGGCAGCGGGTCATCGCCCTGTCGGAATTGAAGGCGCGGACGGTGGCGAGTGGGTCCTGCTCGATCTGCAGGACGCCCTGGTGCACGTCATGCTGCCCAAAGTCCGGGAGTTCTATAATCTCGAGAAGCTTTGGTCGATCACCCCGGCCGGAGACGCCGCGGCGACTGACAGGTAGCACATGCATATCCGCGTGTTAGCCGTTGGTGATCGCCAACCCGACTGGGTGGATGACGCATTCGACGTCTATACAAAACGCTTTCCCCGCGAATGGAAATTCAGACTCGATGTCATTCCCGTGGTGCGCCGCGCGAGGAATGACCGGTCGCAACAAGCGATGGCAGCGGAAGGCGAGCTGCTGTTACAAAAACTCAAAGACGATGAGCAGGTTGTTTTGCTGGACGAAGTCGGCAAGCAATTCAGCAGCAAAACGCTGGCCCGGCGTTTGGCAGACTGGCAGGCTGACGGTCGCGATCTTTGTTTCGTGATTGGCGGACCGGATGGCGTCGCGCGCAGTGTTCGGAGCCGGGCCGATTTCTGCTGGTCATTATCTGAGCTCACACTGCCTCATGGACTGGCTCGCGCGTTGCTGGCCGAGCAGTTGTACCGGGCCTGGTCCCTGCAGTCGGGTCACCCTTACCATCGAGACTAAGACGCAACAATGACTACGCGGCACCGACTATGCCTGGCGTCAACGTCTCCGCGCAGGCGAGAAATTCTTGCAAACCTGGGCCTTGAATTTTCGGTCCAAAAAGTCGAGACCGATGAGTCGGTCCACGCTGGAGAAACGCCACTGGAACTGGTGCTTCGACTGGCAGTGGACAAGGCCGCGGCAGCCGATATGCGGCATGTTTCCTGTGTCGTCGCTGCGGATACGGTTGTCGTCCTCGACGGCGAAGTACTCGGAAAGCCACAGAATGAGGATGAAGCGATTGACATGTTGTTGCGCCTGTCCGGCCGGCAACACACGGTATTGACGGGTGTCGCGGTACGGTGTCGGGACGGCACGCAGGTTGCCCATTCGGCAACGGAAGTCGAGTTTCGCGAAATTGGTCGGGACGAGGCCCTGCGTTACTGGCAAAGTGGAGAGCCCCGCGACAAGGCCGGTGCCTATGGCATCCAGGGGCTTGGTGGCCAGTTTGTCGCCGCCATACGCGGCAGCTACTCGGGTGTGGTCGGGTTGCCGGTTTTCGAAACGGCCAGGCTGCTAAAGCAGGCCGGAATCGACCTATTGTGAACAGGAAATGACGGACGAATCGCCCAAAGAAGAAATACTGGTCAACGTGACGCCGAGTGAGGTTCGTGCAGCACTGCTCGAGAACGGCGTGCTGCAAGAGGTCTATATCGAGCGCACGACCCGGCGGGGCATTACCGGCAACATCTACAAGGGCAGGGTCTCAAGGGTGCTGCCCGGCATGCAGGCCGCATTCGTCGACATTGGCATGGACCGGACCGCGTTCCTGCATGCCTCCGATATTGTTCCGCCGGACGGCACGGACCCGAGCGGTCCGTCGCCCGACATCAAGGACCTCGTCCGTGAGGGCGACGGCATTATGGTGCAGGTTGTCAAAGATCCGCTGGGCAGCAAGGGCGCCAGGCTAACGACTTACGTGACCCTGCCGTCGAGGCTGCTGGTCCTGTTGCCACACAGCGATACCGTCGGTGTCTCTGCGAGAATCGAAGACGAGGATGAGCGCGACCGCTTGCGGCTGCTGGTCGAAAATCTGCTCAAGGATCACGACCTGGGTTCCGGCGTCATCGTCAGAACCGTCGCCGAGGGATGCAGCAAGGAGTTAATTGAGGCGGACCTTCGATATACACAAAAGTTATGGGACGTCGTTCAGCAACGGTGCAGGCTCGCCAATGTAAAAACACTGGTACACGAGGATCTGTCATTGCCGCTGCGCGTGCTGCGGGATCTGGCAACGACGGACGTCGAACGAATTCTGGTGGACTCCGAAGCGGACTTTGACGCGATGCGGGAGTTCACCCGGACCTATTTGCCGGATGCCGAACCCATGCTGGAGCTGTACAAACGTCGCCGCCCGATTTTCGACCTGCACGGCATCGAAGATGAAATCCGCCGCTCGCTCGATCGTACAATTCCTTTAAAATCGGGTGGTTATATTATTTTCGATCAAACCGAGGCGATGACGACCGTCGACGTCAACACGGGCGGCTATGTCGGACACCGGAACCTCGAGGAAACGATTTACCGCACCAATCTCGAGGCCGCGGTGGCGATTGCGCGGCAGCTGCGCCTTCGGAACCTCGGCGGCATTATCATTATCGACTTTATCGACATGGAAGAGGCCGACCATCGCGATAACGTGTTGCAGGTTCTGGAACAGTCGATGTCTCGTGACCATGCGCGGCACCAGATCAGCCCGGTGTCGCCGCTGGGGCTGGTTGAGATGACGCGCAAGCGTACACGTGAAAGCCTGCAGCGAATTCTTGGCGAAGAGTGTCCGGGATGCGACGGTCGCGGCTTCGTCCTGACGGCAGAAACGGTCTGCTTCGAAGTGTTTCGAGAAATCATCCGCCAGTCTCGCCAGTTTGAATTCGACGAGGCACTCGTGCTCGCGCATCAGGATGTCATCGAGTTGTTGCTCGACGAGCAGGCGCGCGGCCTTGCTGACCTGGCCGAACAGACGGGCAAGTCAATTCGCTTGCAGACTGAAGCGCTTTATTTGCAGGATCAATTCGACGTGGTGCTAATGTGAGGCAGTGGCTGCGACGACTGCTGAAGGTGGCTGCCTACACCGCGGCAACCGTCGTCATACTGATGGCGATCGCCATTGGTTTGTTTCGCCTGTTCCTGCCTCGCTTGCCGGAATACCAGGATGACATCAAGCGCTGGGCGAGTACTGCCATTGGCATGCAGGTTGAATTTTCCGGTATGGACGCGCGCTGGGGATTGCGCGGACCCGAGCTTGAGTTTTATGACGCCGAGCTGATTCAGTTGAACAATGGCGCACGAATCGTAGCAGCTGATGAAGTGCGCGTTGGTATTGGGTTTACGAGCCTGCTATTCGATCGGGCGCTTATCATTGACCGGCTGGTCATTCGTGAAACCAGCATCAATGTCCAGCAGCTCGACGACAACAGTTTTCGCGTGCAGGGCATCCCGATCAACGAGCTGCTGAGTGGTAAGCCGCAGGCAAACACGCAAAATATCGAGATCGAAGTGATCGGTGAAGACATCGAACTCCGCTTCATGCAGCCTGGTGATGAGCGCCCGCACTTTTTCGATATTCCCAGCCTCGGTGTCAGCATTGACGACAATCGTATTGCTGCCGACGCCAGCGTACGGTTGCCGGAGGACCTGGGCCGTCAGCTAAAGGTATCAGCAACACAAATCCTGGCGATGCCGGTCGTTGAACGGAGTTGGGACATCATCATTGATGGTGACGATATTCATCTGGCCGGATGGTCAGGCCTGGCCCGCCGGAAAAACCGTTTCGAATCGGGCAGCGGTGACATCGAACTCGCAATGGGTATTGGTCGCGATGGCATCAACAGGGCAACGGCAGAAATTGATTTTGAAGATGTCGCACTACCCGGTGAAACCCATTTTGATGTACGCGGCCGACTCGAACTGGACGTGTCGTCGGGCGACTGGCTGGTTGCGGCGAATGAGTTCGTCCTCACTTTTGATGACCATGCCTGGCCGGAATCGACGCTGATAATCGAAGCCAGCGTGGATGACGATGGAAAAATCGTCATGTTTGATACGCGTGCGTCATACCTGCCTCTGGATGATCTCCATATTGTATTTCCATGGCTTGATGACGAGGACAGAGCCAGGCTGGAAAGCTACGGTCCGTCGGGCGTCGTACGCAACCTGCGTGCGACGGTTGCGGATATCGGTAGCGATGAGCCGCGATTTAATGTGTCTGCCGAACTGGATCGAGTCGGAATCCAGAGCGCGGCGGGACGACCGGGTATACGGGGTTTTTCTGGCCTGGTCCGGGCCAACCGCGCCGGCGGCATGCTTGAAATCCAATCGCGTGATCTGGAAATCGATGCGCCCGAGTATGTTCCGAGGGTCATTCCGATTGATGCGGCCGACGGCGCGATCATCTGGCGGAACTCGGTCAATCAGACGACGATCCTGTCGGATAGTATCGCCATTCAGAGTGCATTCTTTGACAGCCAGAGCAACGTCCAGATTGTCCTCGAGAAAGACGGCAGCTCACCCGTGGTCGACCTGGCGAGCAGTTGGAGTATTCCGGATCTCGCGGCGGCGCGGCGATACATTCCGACCAAAGGATTGAAGCCGAAGCTCTACGACTGGTTCCAGATGTCGCTCGTCAGCGGATCGATTCCAACGGGAACAACAACGCTTAATGGCCCGCTCGACAAATTTCCGTTCGACGGCGGCGAAGGCCGTTTGCTGATCGAGGCTTCAGTCCGCAATACGGAGTTCAAGTACCACGAAGCATGGCCGCCGGCCGAACAGGCTGACCTGGAAGTTGTCGTCGACAATGCGCGCCTCTACAGTGTTAAGAATCGTTCGTACAGTTCAGGCAACCTGGTCGTCGACGCCAGTGTCGACATTCCCGACCTTCGGGATCCGGTGCTGATGATTAACTCGTTTTCGACCGGAACGCTGGAGACCATCCGCGACTTTTCGATGCAGAGCCCGATCGCCGACGTTTTCGGCGGCCAGCTCGATCGCATCCAGGTTTCCGGTGACGCATCGTTCTCGCTTGAACTCCTTGTGCCGTTGAAGCAGGAGCGGTTACAGGAGTTCGAGTTTCTGACCAAAGTGCGAAGCAACAACGGCACGCTCGCAATAGAAGGATTCGCACCCCCGGTGACGAATTTGATCGGTGAAGTGACGATTAGCCGGGATGCGATAAGCAGTGAGGGGCTCGGTGCGCGCTTCCTGGGATCGGATGTCGACATCGACCTGACCCGGTCAGAGGAGGTGGCATTCTCGGTTGTTGCGGCAACCCGGGGAATGATCACGGCAGATGGCATTGTCAACGATCTCGGCGTGCCATTGGAGGGTCTGGTTGCGGGCAGCACAGAGTATCAGGCACAAATCCTGTT
This sequence comes from Gammaproteobacteria bacterium, assembly GCA_030426325.1. Lineage (GTDB taxonomy): Bacteria > Pseudomonadota > Gammaproteobacteria > Steroidobacterales > Woeseiaceae > UBA1847. Next base: position 11,370 of record JAUHYO010000020.1, read on the forward strand.
TCCGAACGGCAAGGCGCCGGAACCGTCGCCGCTGACGATTCGCATCGAAAGTCAACTGGACGGGCTCGCGTTCCTGCTACCGGACCCGGTTGCCAAGGCCGAAGAGTCCGTCATGCCATTTCGGGGCGAACTGCGATTTATTCCCGGGGGCGAAATAATTGAGTCCTCAGGTATCGCCGATGAGCGCATTGCCTGGCAGCTGGCGTTCAACAAGCCCGAAGGCGCCTGGGATTTTGATCGCGGTGTCGTGGCCCTGGGCGGCGACATCATCGAACCAGCGGACACCCGCGGGCTGCATATCCGCGGTCGAACGGATGTCGTGCGCTTACAGGACTGGCTGGACCTGTCACGAAGCGGTGAAAAGAACCTGGGCGCCGCTGACAGGATTCGTTCAATCGACGTGCAAATCGACAACCTCTACCTGATCGGACAGCACCTTGAGAATCACCGGATACAGGTTGACCGCAGTGCGTTGGACTGGCTGGTGCAGTTTGAAGGCGATGACATTGCCGGTTCCGTGTTCGTTCCTTACGATTTTGGCGGCGATCGCGCCATGGTTCTCGATATGGAAAAACTGCGCCTGCCCGGGGACGAGGAAGGCGAATCCTCGATCGGGACACTGGACCCTCGAAGATTGCCACCGATACAGCTTTCGGCCGCGGAATTTGCATTTGGTGATCGGTATCTCGGACGGGTCGAGGCGAATCTGGAAAAGACGTCGCTGGGCTTGAATGCGGTCAGCATCTCCAGCAAGGACGAGAGCTCGGAGATTGTCGGTACCGGACGCTGGGAAGCCGATGAAAACGATCCGCTGGGCAGCCACAGTTACGTTTCTGCGGTGCTGACAAGTAGTGACGTTAAGAAGACCATGGAACGCCTGAACTACCAGCTTGGTATCGTCAGTGACGAATTGCGCATGGTTTTCGATTTGGATTGGTCCGGAAGCCCGCGCGGCGATTTTTTCGGCGTACTGGACGGCGAGGTCGAAGTCCGGGTGGTTGATGGCCAGCTTGAAGAAATCAAGCCAGGTGCCGGCCGGGTCTTCGGCCTGATGAGTATCACGGCTTTGCCGCGACGCCTGTCGTTTGATTTCCGCGATGTATTCAACAAGGGATTCGGCTTCGACACGATCACCGGCACTTTCAGAATTGATGACGGCAGAACCTATACCTGCAATTTGTCGCTGGAAGGTCCGGCAGCGGACATTGGTATTGTTGGCGTTGCCGATCTTGCAAACCGAACCTACGATCAAACGGCCGTTGTGGCGGCAAACGTTGGCAATAGCCTGCCGATTGTCGGTGCGGTTGTCGCCGGACCGCAGGTCGCTGCGGCGCTGCTGATTTTTTCGCAGATATTCAAGAAACCCTTGCAAGAGGTTGGGCAGGTCTACTACGGCATCAGCGGTTCCTGGGACGAGCCGGAAGTTGAGTCGTCCGACTCTGATGCATTCGTTGCCAGTGGCGAACTGGCGGGTTGCCTGCCGGATGGACAATAGGAGGTGGTAGTGCGTGTCGCAGCCATCCAGATGAACAGCGGAGCCGATGTCGGTCAAAACCTGCAGCTCGTCGATCGACTGCTCACGGATGCCGCGGCCGACGGCTGCACACTGGCAGTTCTCCCGGAAAATTTTGCGCTGATGGGAGAGCGAGGGCAAGACAAGGTGATCGTCGCGGAGGAGCCGGGTGAGGGGCCGATACAGGACTTTTTGCGTGAGGCCTCTGAACGCCATGGACTGTGGATCGTTGCCGGTAGCATGCCGATGGTGTCGCCAAAAATTGCGGAAGGCCGCGTATACGGTGCATGCCCCGTGTACGATTCGCGTGGCAACGTGCAAGCCGTTTATCGCAAGATTCACCTGTTCGATGTCGACCTGGTCGACAAGCAGGAGTCCTACCGCGAATCGAACTCGATGTATCCGGGTGACGAGGTGGTCAGCGTCGATGCACCCTGCGGGCGTATCGGGCTCAGCATTTGTTATGACCTGCGTTTTCCCGAACTTTTTCGGCAGCTCGTCGATGCGGGTGCTACAGTCTTTACCGTTCCGGCGGCATTTACGGCAACCACGGGGGAAGCGCACTGGCACACATTGCTCCGCGCCCGTGCGATTGAAAACCTGGCCTATGTGATTGCACCCGGGCAAACTGGCAAACATCCTGATGGCCGATCCACATTTGGCCATTCACTCATTATTGACCCCTGGGGTCAGGTTCTTGCCGAGGCGGGCGGTGGTAGCGGCTATATTGCCGCCGACATAGATCCCGCACGGGTGACTAAATTGCGAAGCGAGTTTCCGGCGCTCGCCAACAGACGACTATGAACGAAAATTCGATCGACACACTCATGTCCCGCATGCTCGAACCAGCAGGACTGGATGAACGTAACCTCAATTCGACACTGGGCAGCATGATGAAGGGCGGTGTCGATTATGCGGACCTGTATTTCCAGGTCAGTCGCCAGGAAAGCTGGACACTCGAGGACGGCATCATCCGCGAGGGTAGTTTCAGTCTGGACCAGGGCGTCGGTGTCCGGGCGACGAGTGGCGAGAAGACAGGCTTCGCGTATTCCGACGAACTCGTCATGCCGGCGCTGCAGCAGGCAGCGGGCGCCGCTCGTGCAATCGCACGGCAAGGTCAGGATCTCGCGGTTCAGGCCTGGAGCCGCCGCGACATCAAGCCCTTGTATCCGAGTGATGATCCGACAACCAGCATTGATGACGAACAGAAGACCGCCATGCTCCGGGAAATTGACGCGGCAACGCGCGCGATGGATAAACGCGTCGAGCAGGTCATCATCAGTCTTGCCAGCAGCCAGGACCTGATCCTGATCGCGGCGTCGGACGGCACCCTGGCGGCCGATATCCGGCCATTAATCCGTCTCAACGTCAGCGTGATTCTCGAACAGGATGGTCGTCGGGAGCAGGGCTACGCCGGTGGCGGCGCACGTACTGGACTCAACTACTTCCTCGATGGCGATATTCCGATGGGTTTTGCCAAAGAAGCGGTTCGTCAGGCAATCGTGCAAATGGAAGCAATCGCTGCGCCGGCGGGCACGATGCCGATCGTGCTCGGAGCGGGGTGGCCTGGCATCTTGCTGCATGAAGCCGTAGGACATGGCCTTGAAGGCGATTTCAATCGCAAGGGCACATCCGCATTCAGCGGCAAGGTTGGGCAAAAAGTCGCGTCGCCGCTATGTACGATAGTCGATGATGCAACACTTGCCGACCGGCGCGGTTCGCTGGCCGTAGACGACGAAGGCACGCCCGGCCGGAACACGGTGCTGGTCGAAAACGGAATTTTGAAAGGCTACATGCAGGACAAACTGAATGCGCGTCTCATGGGCGTGGAAGCCACCGGCAATGGTCGGCGGGAGTCCTTCGCCCATGTGCCGATGCCGCGCATGACCAACACCTACATGCTCGCGGGTCCACACGACCCCGAAGAAATTATTGCGTCCGTCGACAAGGGAATCTACGCGCCCAATTTCGGCGGCGGTCAGGTTGATATCACGTCCGGCAAGTTTGTCTTCTCGGCCAGCGAGGCGTACCTGATCGAGAAGGGAAAAATTACGGTGCCGGTCAAGGGTGCGATGCTGATCGGAGACGGTCCGGAAGCGCTTAACCGGATTTCAATGGTTGGCAATGACCTGCAACTCGATTCGGGTGTTGGAACCTGCGGCAAGGAAGGCCAGTCGGTTCCCGTTGGCGTCGGCCAACCGACACTGAAGATCGATGAGATCACGGTGGGTGGTACCGGTTAGGCGGAATGCCCTTTACATAAGCTCTGAATTCGCCATTTCACGTGCCACAGTGTGAGTTAGCTCACTTCATTCAACATAGTGCTGCGCTACCTTGTCGTTTATCTCAAGGAGGCAGAGAGCCATGGCATTCGAAAATACAATAACAGAGCAGGATATGGACGCGAATTCGCAGCAATTCGTACAGGGATTACGCGGAGATTATGGCGATAGTGAGCCGGACCTTTCCGTAGACGGCCTTTCAGAATCAATACTTTCGCGCATTATGGGGCTGTTTGGAGGCGGTAGATCGTAAGAAAAGCTCTCGATCCGCTTTACAAGTGCCCCGGGCTATGGAGAATGAATTGACCCTGGGGAAGAAAACTGTGTTGCTATGTGGGTCTCTAAGCCAATCTACGAAAGTCTGCCCTACTTCTACCTGCTGGTAGGAGCGCTCTGCCTGGGCGCATCCATGTACGTCAATCACTGGCACTGGCCAACGATCTGCTTTGCCGTGGGGCTTATTTGCCTGGTTGCGGGAATGGTGGTTTATCTGAAGCGACGTGATTACCGCGTGAACGATCGTCGTGTCGGGCAGCGCCAGGACTACTAGGTCTCGTTAACGGCCGAATCCGCAGCATCCCTGTCAACTGCCTCGTCGTGCCGTTCCTGGCTCGATTCCTGCCGCAGGTCATGATAGATAAGCTCGTGTACCCCGAGTGAAACCTTGTCGCCGTCTCGCAACCGGTATTTCTTCACCTGTTTTTCACCGAGGAAGACACCGTTTGTGCTGTTTAGGTCTTCAATGACACAGCCGTTCTCGTCGCTGATGAGTTGCGCATGGTGTCGACTGACAAACTTGCTCTTGATATAGATCTCATTGTCGGGTGAGCGTCCGACGATTACGCGGCCCAGCGGAAACGTCAGCTCAGCGACGGTCTCGTCGTCAGTGCGAACCTCGATGCGAGTGACGTGCGAGTCAGCGTTCGAGCTTCGTTCCATTTCCAGTTGACGCAGCTGGTCGTAAATGCCGGTGTTGCTTTCGTGTTCTTTCCAGCTCAGCTCCTGCGCGGCAGCAATAACATCGGCTGCCTCTACCGTTGGCTTTTCATCGGCAAAGGCGCATAAGAGTGCCGTATCGCATAGTGTGTTGATGAGTCGCGGGACGCCGCCGGAAAACCGATAAATAATGTCGAAACTGTCGTCAGCGAACAGATCAGCGTCGACGCGTCCGGCGACAGCAAGTCGCCGCTCTATATATTCGCGCATTTCGCGGCGATCCAGCGGGCCGATATGAAAGCGCAGGCGGACCCGCTGCACCAGCTGTTTGAGACTGGGCGAGTCCAGTGTTTCCTTGAGTTCAGGCTGGCCTGCCAGGATGATTCGCAGCACTTTTTCCTTGTGCGTTTCGATGCCGGAAATCATGCGAACTTCTTCGAGGACTTTCTTCGACAGGTTTTGTGCCTCATCGATAATGAGCACAACCTTCTTGCCGTTAGAATACTGCTCAATCAGGAACATGTTGAGCATGTCGAGAAGCTCGACCTTGCGCTTGTTGAACGGTTTGAAACCAAACTCGGTCAGCACCGCCTGCAGGAACTCAGTAGGCGTCAATTGGGTTTGCGATACGACGGCGTAGACCACGTCATCGTTGAGTTCGCCGAGAAAGGACTGCAACAATGTGGTCTTGCCGGAGCCGATTTCGCCGGTTATTACAACGAAGCCATCGGCCAGCCAGATGGTCGACTCCATGTAAGCTTTGGCACGCGCGTGCTGTTTGCTCCAATAAAGGAAATCGGGGTCTGGCGTCAGCCGGAACGGCTGCTCAGTTAACTGAAAGTGATTGAGATAAGACATTGCAGGGGCTAAGTTTACCTGCTTTTCACCGGCGTCGGCTACGCAACGTTCTCATGCACTTAGGTCGACTGGTTCACACTTTTGTCAATTTTATCGACAAGCTCATCGCATTCGGCTGCTGTGTCGGCGATCACCGTAAAATGCCCGAGCTTGCGGCCCGGTCGCGGAGATTTCCCGTAGTCGTGCAGAACGCCGGGGGTTTGAGTTCGAATTGCATCCGGAATGTCGCCAATCAGGTTGACCATGCCGGCATGACCCCTGCTTGCCGTTGAACCCAGCGGCATGTCGAGTATCGCCCGCAGGTGATTTTCAAACTGGCTGGTCGCGGAGCCTTCAATGGTCCAGTGCCCGGAATTGTGGACGCGAGGCGCGAACTCGTTGGCGAGCAGCTGATCATTGATGACAAACAGTTCCAGGGCCAGGACACCCACATAATTCAGGTGATCGAGCAGTTGATGGACGTAGCCGGAGGCCGTTTCCGACAGTCGTTCCTCGGCAAGCGGTGAGCGTGACGTGCGCAATATTCCGTCGACATGAACGTTCCTGCTAATCGGGTAGATTGCTATCTCGCCACTGACACTGCGAACCCCGATGCAGGAGATTTCGTAGTCGAACGCGACCCACTGTTCGGCGATCAGGGGTTTGTCGCCGAGAGACTCCCAGGCGATGTCGAAATCGTCGTTGTTCTTGACGACGAACTGTCCCTTGCCGTCGTAGCCCAGCCGCCGGGTCTTGATCACCATCGGCAAACCAAGTTCGCGGGCAGCGATATCGAGATCGGCGCGTGAATTGATTGCGTGGAATGCAGGAAGCGGAATTCCAAGTGATTCAAGCAGCTGCTTTTCGGTCAGGCGATCCTGCGAGAAGCTCAGTGCTTCGGCCGGCGGATAAATCGGTGCCAGACCGTCGATGTGCTGCAAGGCGGCAACGGGTACGTTTTCAAATTCATACGTGATGACATCGCAGGTTTCCGCGAGCGCGATCAGGGCAACCGGATCATCGAAAGGACTCTGGATGACTTTGCCGCAGACTGAAGCGGGTGGCTTGGAAGACGGATCGACAAACCGAACCTCGAATCCAAGTTTGCCGGCTGCAAATCCGAGCATTTGGCCAAGTTGCCCGGCGCCGATAATACCAATACGCATCGGTCTAGCTGGCAGGGTCGTTGTCGGCCAGCACCCTTCGGGTCTGGTTGTCGCGGTAGGCGTCAAGAGCTTCGGCAACCGCGCTATCGGTGTTGGCCAGAATTGAGGCGGCGAGCAATGCGGCATTGATCGCGCCGGCCTTGCCGATCGCCATGCAGCCGACCGGTACGCCAGCCGGCATTTGAGCAATCGATAACAAGGAGTCGATGCCGCGCAGTGCTTTTGATTGCACGGGCACCCCCAGAACAGGCAGTCGGGTTTTGGAGGCGGCCATGCCAGGCAGGTGCGCTGCACCGCCGGCACCGGCAATAATAACTTTCAGCCCGCGTTCGACGGCGCTGCCGGCATAATCGAACAGCAAATCCGGCGTGCGGTGGGCCGAGACGACCTTGACTTCGAAGCTAACGCCGAGCGCTTCGAGGGTTTCAGAGGCGTGCTGCATCGTCTCCCAGTCGGAGCGCGAGCCCATGATGATGCCGACATCAATATTCATCGAGAAAGTCTATCATTTAAGCTTGTCTAACGGCGGAGCTTCGACAGCTCCAGTTTCAGCGGTTCCGGGTCAATATTGCGCATCAGCTTGCCGATGTATTGTTTTTGGCGCCTGAGCG
>JAUHYO010000021.1 GCA_030426325.1 Gammaproteobacteria bacterium
CAGCAATGGTCGGCTTGTAGGCCAGATCAGTCGTCGCGACGTGCTGCGGGCAGTGGAAAATTTACTGCAGCACAAAAAATAGGCTGCCTTGCCGCTTAAAGCTTGCCGCGTATGATCTCGTTAACCTGTTGTGGGTTTGCTTTGCCCTGGGTCAGTTTCATGACCTGGCCAACAAAAAATCCTAACAATTTATCTTTGCCGCTGCGCAGCTGCTCCAGCTGCGCGGGGTTATCTGCCATCACCTGCTCAACAATGGCTTCCAGCTCACCGCTGTCGCTCATTTGTTTCAGGTTCAACGTGTCTATCAGCTCATCAACATCGGTATCAGCTGTACGCCAGGCGTCAAAGAGTGTTTTAGCGGTCTTCGAAGATAAGGTGCCATCGTCCAGGCGCGCGATAAGTTGACCCAGCTGCTGGGGTGACACGGGGCTCTGCGTGATGTCGAGATCCGCTTTGTTCAACACAGCCGCCAGCTCCCCCATTATCCAGTTGGCGCTCTGTTTTGCGTTGCCACAGATGGTGACTGTCTGATCGAAAAAGTTGGCGACGTCGGGGTCGTTGCTCAGCCATGCAGCATCATAGGGAGACAGCTCCAGCGCCTCGCAATACCGTTGTTGTCGCGCCTCAGGTAGTTCAGGAAGCTGTGTCCGGATGTCTTCAACAAAAGCTTCGCTGAAAACCAGCGGCAACAGATCTGGATCCGGGAAGTAGCGGTAATCAGCGCTGAGCTCTTTGCCACGCATTGATCGTGTTTCGTCTTTGTCCGGATCATACAGGCGTGTTTCGCGTTCAATCTTTCCGCCGTTTTCTAACACCTCGATCTGACGTTGGATTTCGTAATTGATCGCTCGCTCGACGAAGCGGAAGGAGTTGATGTTTTTGATTTCCGTACGCTCGCCAAAACTGTCCTGGCCTACCGGTCTGATGGACACGTTTGCATCACAGCGCATGCTGCCCTCGGCCAGATTGCCATCGCAGATTTTCAGATAGCGTGCCAGCGCGTGGATTTTTTTGAAGTAAGCGACAGCCTCTGCGGCACTGCGCATGTCCGGTTCCGACACAACCTCCAGCAGAGGTGTCCCGGTGCGGTTCAGGTCGATGCCGGTCTGTCCTGGAAACAGGTCGTGGACGGATTTACCGGCGTCTTCTTCAAGGTGCGCGCGGGTGACGCCAACGCGACGCTGCTGGCCATCGTCAAGCAGCAGTTCAACTTCGCCAAATCCAACAATGGGCGTTTCGAACTGGCTGATCTGATAACCCTTAGGCAGGTCGGGATAAAAATAGTTTTTACGATCGAAAACCGAGTGCAGATTGATCTGCGCGCCGATGGCCAGGCCGAATTTGACCGCCATGGCAACGGCGGCTTCGTTGAGTACAGGCAGCACGCCAGGTAAACCGAGGTCGATGGCACACGCTTGTGCATTGGGCTCGGCACCAACTTCGGTCGACGCGCCGGAAAAAATTTTGCTTTTTGTTGCCAGCTGGACGTGAATTTCCAGACCGATGACCGCTTCCCAATTCATGTTGTGTGGCCTCCGTGAGCAGCAGCTGGCGTTTGTTCATGCCAGTCCGTGGCCTGCTGAAAATCTCTTGCCAGGCCCAGAACCAGATCTTCTCGATATGCGGGTCCGATGAGCTGTGCACCGAGCGGCAGACCCTGTTTGAAACCGCAGGGCATGGACAGCGCAGGCAGTCCGGCGAGGCTGGCCGGTACAGTGAATTTATCCTGCTGGTACATCGCAACCGGGTCTTGTTTCAGCGCACCGGCGGCAAAGGCCTCAACATTACCGTGCCGCACAAGACCGAAGTAACAAAACTCGTCGACAAGATCAGCGATCGCGCAGCGACAGCGGGTGCCGTCAATACTTTGTCTTTTCGCGGCGGCGAGGTGCACGGCGACAATACCGACGGTATCGGGCTGTTGCGTGATCTTGACGTTAATCTCGGTGTGACCATCGAGGGAGCGAATATCCTGATCCTCGGTGCCGGCGGCGCGACGCGAGGCATCGTTGGACCACTGCTCGAAATGCAGCCCGCATCGCTGTGGATTGCCAATCGAACCCTTGGCAAAGCCCAGATCCTCGCCGATCACTTCTCGAAAACAGGCCCGGTTTCAGCCTGTCGATTCAATGTCGTCCCCGTTTCCACGAAGTACGACCTGATCATCAATGCGACATCGGCGGGGGTTCATGGCGAGGCGCCGCCCTATCCGTCAGCAGCGGTCTCAAGCTCGACTTTTTGCTATGACCTGTCTTACGGACTGAAGCCAACACCATTTTGTACCTGGGCACGCGAATCCGGTGCCGCGCATTCTGTGATGGGCTGGGGCATGCTGGTTGAGCAGGCAGCCGAGTCCTTCAACATCTGGCGCGGTATTCGGCCGGATACGGCACCGGTCCTGAAGCAAATGGTGATTGCCGCCTGAGTACTGCGCTTACCGCATCGTGACGACTTCTTCGGCGTTTGTCGGGTGAATCGCCACCGTATCGTCAAAATCTTTCTTGGTCGCGCCCATTTTCATGGCCACCGCGAATCCCTGCAGCATTTCGTCAGCGCCTTCCCCAAACAGGTGCAGACCAACGACGCGCTCGTCGTCGCCGGCGGTGACAAGCTTCATCACCGTGCGCTGTTTATCCTTGCCCAGCGCATAGTACATGGGCGTAAACGCGGTGTTGTAGACCTTCACGGCATCGCCGAATTCGGCCCGTGCTTCGTCCTCGGTCAAGCCGACGGTGCCAATGGTCGGATGACTGAAAATAACCGTCGGAATCAGCTCGTAGTCCAGGTGACGACTGGTCATGCCGCCATACAGACGGTCGGCCAGGCGCCGACCGGCCGCAATCGCCACCGGCGTCAGCGCAGCTCGACCGGTCACGTCGCCAAGTGCAAAAATGTTGTCGATATTCGTCTTTTGATACTTGTCTGTCGGTATAAAACCATTTGCATCCGTTTTCACACCGACTTTGTCGAGGTCAAGCGATTCGGTATTTGGTGCGCGACCCACGGCCCACAGGATGCAGTCGACAGGGCCAAACTCGCGACCGTCAACAGCTTTCATCACGAGACCATCCGCGGTCTCTTCCACCGCCTCCGGAACCACGCCGGTATCGAGCGCGATGCCACTTTGTCGCATCGCCTGCATCAGTTCGTTGCTTAGCATTGAATCGAAACTACGCAGCACACTGTCCTTCCTGACAACCAGAGAGGTGTCGCTGCCCAGTCCGTTTAAGACGCCTGCGAGCTCGACCGCGATATAGCCGCTTCCGGCAACCAGCACGCGCTGCGGCCGTTCTTCGAGCTCAAAAAAGCTGTCGGAAGTAATGCCCAGTTCCGCACCCGGGATATCGGGCAGGATCGGCTGCCCCCCTGTGGCAATGACCAGCCGCTCGGCGGTGACCTTGCGGCCATCGACGGACACCGTATTTGCGTCAATGAATTTCGCGACACCAGCGAGGTGAGTTACTTCACGTTTTTGGAGGTTGTTTGCGTATATGCTGTTGAGTCGCAGGATATAGTCATCTCGCTTTGACTTCAGGGCAGCCCAATCGTGCGAATTGACAGTCAGGTCATAACCATAATCGGCGGCGTGATGAATCTGGTGAGCGTGGTGGGCGGCGTACCACATGACTTTCTTCGGTACGCAACCGACATTGACGCAGGTTCCGCCAAGCGGCTTGTATTCAACGACGGCGGCTCGTGCGCCGTATTCCGCGGCACGCTGTGCGTGCGCCAATCCGCCGCTGCCTCCGCCAATTACAATCAAGTCATATCGTTCTGTCACTGCTAACTCCCTGGTATTGCTGTGCTAAAATCCGCGATCGAAAAGGACATCCAATACTCAATGAATAACCCACTACTCGATACCTCGTCACTGCCACGATTTGCCGACATTCGTCCGGACCATGTACTCCCGGCGATTGAGACGCTGATTTCCAAACATCGCGACAAACTCGACTCGCTGCTCAATGCAAACAGCGACCCCAGTTTCGAATCGCTGGTGGTTCCGGTCGAGCTAATGGAACATGAACTGGGACGCGTCTGGTCACCAATCATTCATTTGCAAAGTGTACTCGGATCACGCGACTGGCGTGAGGCCTATAATCAGGCGCTGCCATTACTGACCGAGCATGGCACTGAAATATCACAAAACGCTCGCCTGCAAAACGCATACGCCGGAGTTGGCGCATCGCTGACTGACGATGACAGCGAATCGCACCGCAGTGCTGTCGAGCATGCATTGCGCGACTTCCACCTGGCCGGCGTCGACCTTCCTGAGGCCGACAAGCTGCGTTTCAAGGACATCATGCAGGAACTGGCCGCGACCCAGGCCGGTTTCGAGCACAATGTTCAGGACGCCATGGATGCCTGGTTCCTGAGGATCGTCGATGAGAACGAACTATCCGGTCTGCCGAAACAGGCCCTGGATCGCGCAGCTGAGAACGCGCGTGCGAAAAAGCTCGATGGCTGGCTCTGGACGCTGAACTACCCGACCTACGACGTGATTATGAAGCACGCGCACGACCGACGACTTCGCGAACGGCTTTATCGGGCGTGGACGACACGCGGTTCCGAGCTTTGCAGCAATCCGGAATGGGACAACAGCGCAAACATTGACAAGATCCTTGCCTTGCGGCACGAGGCAGCCAATCTTGTCGGATTCGACACGTATGCCGACTATTCGCTGGCCACCAAGATGGCAGGATCAGTGGACGATGTTCTTGGCTTTCTCCGACGACTGGCCAAACGATCGCGGAGCGCTGCCGAGCACGAACTCGCTGAATTGCAGGATTTCGCCGGCATGAAACTCGAGCCCTGGGACATTACTTTCTGGCTCGAAAAATACAAGCAGGCTCGTTACTCGGTTTCCAACGAAGAGCTGCGCCAGTATTTCCCGTCACGTACGGTCATCAACGGGCTGTTTGCGCTGGCCGCCAAACTCTATGGCGTCGAATTTGTAGAACTTGATGACGTCGAGGTCTGGCACAAGGATGCGCGGTATTTCGCCATTCGCAACGAGTCCGACGAGGTTATCGGCGGTTTCTATGCCGATATCTATGCTCGCAACGGAAAACGCAACGGCGCATGGATCGACGAATGCATTGGCCGCCAGAACCTGAACGGTAAGCCGTCGCTCCCGGTCGGCTATCTCGTTTGCAATTTTCCGCCGGTGGACAAAGACGGATTGTCATTGCTGACGCACGACGATGTCGTCACGCTTTTCCACGAGTTCGGCCACATGCTGCATCATCTTCTAACGCGCATCGACCTGCCCAGTATTTCCGGGATCAACGGTGTGCCCTGGGATGCCGTCGAGCTGCCAAGCCAGTTCATGGAGAATTTTGCCTGGAGTTACGAGGTGCTTCGCAAGTGCTCGGCACACCCGGAAACCGGCGAGCCACTGCCGCGCGAGCTGTTCGACAAGCTCGAACAAAGCCGAAATGCCGGCGCCGGTCTTGCAATGCTTCGCCAGCTGGAGCTGGGACTGTTCGATTTTCGCCTGCATGCAGAGTATTCGCCTGACGACCCCGTGCCGCCACTGAAGATGCTGGAATCGGTCCGTGCCGAGGTGAGCCTGCTGACACACCCCGAGTACAACCGCCTGCCGCATGCTTTCTCGCACATATTTGCCGGCGGCTATGCCGCGGGCTACTACAGCTACAAATGGGCTGAGGTACTGGCGGCCGATGCGTTCTCCGCGTTCAAGGAAGCCGGTATTTTTGATCCCGAGACCGCACAGCGCTTCCGGCGGGAGATTCTGGAAGTCGGTGGCAGCCGGGACATTATGGATGCCTACATCGCCTTTCGCGGCCGACCGCCAACCATCGATGCCCTGCTGCGACAGAACGGAATTCAGACCGGGTGAAAATCGCCACCTGGAATATCAATTCGATGAATGTTCGCCAGCCACACGTGCTCGAGTGGCTGCAAACGCACGATCCTGACGTCCTCGCTCTGCAGGAAATCAAACAGATCACCGAAAAGTTCCCGGCGGATAACCTCCAGGCGATCGGCTACCGGTCACTGGCAAGCGGCCAGAAGACCTACAATGGCGTTGCTGTTGTCAGCAAGTCAGAGCCGGTCGATCCGGTCACTGACTTTCCCGATCTCGACGACCCGCAGCGCAGGGTGCTGGCAACGACGGTCGACGGCGTTCGGGTGATCAACCTGTATATCCCGAATGGCTCAGAGGTCGGGTCCGAAAAGTATGCTTACAAGCTGGGCTGGCTCGCCGCACTCAAAAAGTTCCTGGAAGTCGAGATTCGCCAGCACGAAAATATCGTTGTACTTGGCGACTTCAATATTGCGCCAGCTGACGAAGACGTGCACGACCCGGAAGGCTGGGGCGATGCGATACTTTGCAGCCCGGCAGAACGGACAGCGCTGCGCGAGCTTCTGGATTTGGGCCTGACCGACGTGTTTCGAAAATTTGAACACCCGGAAAAGACGTTCAGCTGGTGGGATTACCGTGCCGCCGGGTTCCGACGCAATGCCGGTTTGAGAATCGACCTGATCCTCTGCAATGAAGCCATGGCGAAGCGCTGTACAGCCTGCTACGTCGACAAGGAACCACGCGCCTGGGACCGGCCCTCTGACCACGCACCGGTAGTCGCAGAATTCGAGTCCTAGTTGCCGCCGGACGGCCGTCCGGCCATGTAACATATTCCCGAGAATCCTTCTTTACGCCCTTAATACGCCGTGTATCATGGCAGCCAATAGTTGGAGCACCATGTCTCAGGATCGTCGCAATGATTACGATGTAACCAACACCGTGCAGGTCAGTCACCCTGCCTCGGTGCGTAATGCTGTGCACGAACTGTTCGCCGAGACTTTTCCCGGCATGTCCTTCGACAAATTGTGGCTCGCGTTTTACGATTTCGATCGCCTCTTTACCGGCCGCTATCCTGGCTATAAAGGTTGCGATACGACCTACCACGACATGCAACACACACTCGATATGACGCTGGCGCTGGCTCGTCTCGTTGTCGGCTACGAACGCAGCGTCGAACCGATCGATCGACTGGGACCTGGCCGGGCGCAGATGGCTGTTGTGACATCCCTGTTTCATGACTCGGGTTACATTCGCCACGAAACGCGCGATGTGGACTACGCAAACGGCGCCGAATTTACGCTTTATCATGTGTCCCGCAGTGCTGATTTCCTGCGTCGGTACCTGCCCGAGCTTGGCATGGCCGAGTACGTCGGCGTCAGCAGCATGATCGTGCATTTCACCGGCTACGAGCTGGACCTCGACAAAATAGAACTCGAAGACCCGCGGGATATTATTTGTGGTCACCTGATCGGCACAGCGGACCTTATCGCCCAGATGGCGGATCGCTGCTACCTCGAAAAGTGCCGTGACCGTTTGTACAAGGAATTCGTTGTCGGCGGCGTTGCCGTCGAAAACGCGAAGCCGGGCGAATACATGGTGCGCTACAAGTCGGGCAAAGACCTGCTGATGAAAACACCGGCTTTCTACCAGCAGGTTACGCGCGAACGTCTGAACGCAAAATTCAATCGCGCCTACCGCTATGCGGAAGTCCTGTACGGCGGTCGAAACCCGTACATCGAAGCGATCAAGTCCAACATCACGCACCTGGTGAGAATCCTCAAGACGGATGACTGGTCGCTATTGCGGCGAGAGCCGGCTTACTTCCTCGGTATTTCCAACGCCGTGCAGGAAATCGAACAACTGGTCACCCGCCAGCTTGCGTCGTTAAGAGGCACGGGTATCAAGGCTGACAAGCCCCTGCTTATGCCGGTTTAGCGGCAGCTCGCATCGGGACATAGCGCGGCCGCGCTTCAATACGTGCCAGCCAGGCTCGCACCGCCGGATAATCGGCAAGATCGAAACCGCCTTCGTGAGCAACGTGCGTGTACGCGTACAAGGCAATATCGGCGATGCTGAATGCATTGTTTGCGATAAAGTCGTTTTTCGTGAGTTGTTGCTCCATGACGCCAAGCGCCTTGTAACCGCCGGGCTTTTTTGCCTCAAGGTCCGCCTGCCGGTTGGGCGGGCTGCCCAGGTATTTGACGATGAAACGGGACGTCGCGATATAGGGTTCGTGACTGTACTGCTCAAAAAACATCCACTGCAAAACGCTGGCGCTCGCAAATCGATCCGCACCGCACAGCGAACTGCCGTCGGCCAGGTAACACAGAATCGCGTTCGACTCCGGCAGGCAACGACCGTCAGGTAACACCATAATCGGCACCTTGCCGTTCGGATTCATCTTCAGGAACTCGTCGGTTCGTGCAGCGCCGGTCAGGATGTCGAGTTCGTTCCAGTCGTAGTCGATTGCAAGTTCGGCACAGGCAAGTTGCAGCTTGTAGCAATTCCCGGAAATCGAATCGCCGTAAAATGTCAGTTTGCTATTCATTGTTTTCCTCGCGCCAAAGGCGCAGTGCAAAATACTGTTTGCGAGACAGCTTTCGATTTGCAAAAAAGGCTGCGAACCCTGCGGCGACCACAGCGAAAAAGCCATCGGCAACGGTCAGGACTTCATCGAAGAATACCGGCCAGGTCATGGTCGTGACCGATTGCAGTACATGCAGCGTTGCGGTGCCCTCGGCTTCCGCGGTCACGGACGCTGCCACAATCACATTCGCAATCAGGGAACCCGTGAGCGCAAGGCCTGCTGCCAAAGCCGGAAAACGCCAGTCCAGACCACGTCCTGTCAGGCGAATCGCGAAACCCAGGAAAATACCCAGCACGACCGTGAACCAGGGGAATACCTTGTTCAACAGGGCCGACAGCGTTACCCAGAACAGACTGAATACAAGAATCGCGATCAGCCCGGACACCACGGCATTTCGAATGGATTGTGCGTTGGCCAGTCGCCGGCCGTCGGCAGCCGTAGCTTCGATACCCTCACCGCTGCCATGCCGCTTTCGCAATCGGAGAACGCTTTTTTCGTGGGGGCTATTCATGCTTTGAATCTGTAAGCCTTCATTGCGGCAATGCTAGACTGCGGGCCTATGAAATTACCAGCTAATCAGGCCAAAGTCGTTCTGATCACCGGGGCGGCGTCGGGAATAGGCCGTCGCACTGCCGAGCGCTTTATCGAGCTGGGCCATCACGTGCATATTTGCGATGTCTCGCAGGCGAGTGTCGCCGAATTTGTCGCGGCCAATCCCGACGCTACGGCAAGCGTGGCGGACGTCGCAGACCCGCAAGCGGTGGATCGCCTGTTTCTCGAACTCACAGACCAGCACAGTCGCCTGGACGTGCTCATTAACAATGCAGGTATTGCCGGACCGACTGCTGAGATCGAGAACTGTGATGACGATGAATGGCTGCGTTGTATCCAGGTCAATCTGTCCGGTACTTTTTTCGTGACGAAGCGGGCCGTTCCGCTACTGAGAGCATCGACATCTGGCTGTATTATCAATGTCGCATCGACGGCGGCACTGTTTGGCTATCCGGCGCGATCGCCCTATGCCGCCAGCAAATGGGGTCAGATTGGGCTGACCAAGACCTGGGCCATGGAACTTGGCGTGGCCGGTATTCGCGTCAATGCCGTGTGCCCAACCAGCGTCAGCGGTCCGCGTATTGATGGCGTCATCGCGCGCGAAGCGGAGCGGCGAGGACTGTCGGCGGACGAGGTTCGCAAGATGTACCAGCGGCAGACTTCGATGCGCAGTTTTGTATCCCCGGACGAAGTAGCGGACACCATCCTGTTCCTGGCCTCAGAGCAGGCATCAAAAATATCGGGGCAAACGCTATCCGTCGACGGACACACAGAAGGTTTGTCGAACTGGCTGGATTAACAACCGAATCAAGGAGAGAGTGGAATGCGCGCTGCGTGGTTTGATGAATTTGGCACAGCAAAAGATGTCTTACAGGTGGGTGAGCTTGAGCGTCCGTCGGCCGGACCCGGCGAAGTACTCGTCAGGCTGCACACCAGTGGTGTCAATCCATCCGACGTAAAAAAGCGGGCGGGCTCGTTTCCGAATCTGCTGGATGACGGTCTTGTCATTCCGAACAGTGACGGTGCGGGAATTATCGAGGCCGTCGGTGAGGGCGTCGATGCGATACGAATCGGCGAGCGGGTATGGGTCTACCAGGCGCAATTTGCCCGCCGTTTTGGAACAGCGGCCGAATACGTCGCGATCGATGCGCACCGCGCACCGCGCTTGCCTGAAAACGCCACCTTCGAAGTCGGCGCTTGCCTCGGCATCCCCGTCATGACGGCGCATCGGGCTGTTTTTGCGGATGGCGATGTGACGGGCAAGACAATTCTGATTACCGGTGGCGCCGGCCGCGTTGGCCACTATGCAATTCAATGGGCCAGCCAGGCGGGCGCGAGGGTTATCGCAACAGCGAGCAACGATACTGACAAGGCAGCCTGTGAATCAGCAGGCGCTCATAGCGTCGTCAATCACCGCGGAGATAAGGTGACTGCCGCCGTAATTGAAGCGGCTGGCGGCGTGGGGGTCGACCGGGTAGTTGATGTGGAATTCGGCGCGAACCTGCCGGTCAGCGTTGAGGTATTGAAGGTTGGTGGCGTTATTGCGACCTATTCGTCGACGCAGATTCCCGAGCCGAAACTGCCGTTTTTCCAGATGATGTACAAAGACCTGACGGTGCGCACCATCATTGTTTACGCGATGCCGGAAGCGGCCAAGCTACAGGCGATCACTGATATCGAGACGGCATTGCTCAATGACTCGCTGCAACACCGCATTGCTGAAGTCCTGCCACTTGAGGAAATCGCAAGGAGTAATGAACTCATCGAACAAGGTAGTATCCGAGGTGCAGTAATCCTGGCCACCGAATAGTCAGTCCAGAACGGGGAAACGCATGCAACCGAGTCGAATCGACTGGCCCAGCTTTGGGTTGAGCGCCGCCATCGTTTTGTTCTCGAGCATTCCCCTGCTGCTATATCCCGAAGCGTCGACTGCGTTTCTCGAAAGACTGTATGCCTACATCGCCAATGAGTTCGGCGTGCTCTACCTGCTCGCCAGCGTCGGGGCCATTAGTTTTCTCGTTTGGCTCGCGTGCAGTCGTTTTGGGTGTTTGCGCCTCGGCGATGACACCCAGCCCGAATTCAGCGAGCTGAGCTGGGCCGGCATGTTGTTTTGCGCCGGCGTCGGAGCCGGGCTGCTTTACTGGTGCGGCGTTGAATGGGCGTACTATTTCGATGCACCTCCCTTTGGTGCAGAACCGCGCAGTACCGAGGCGGCAGAATGGGCATCGACCTATGGCCTGTTTCACTGGGGGTTCACGGCCTGGGCATTCTACTGCCTCCCGGCAATTGCTATTGCCTATCCCTACTATTCCAGGAAACTCGATGTCCTGCGTTTCAGTGTGAGTTGCCACTGGTTTCTGAAGGGGAAACAACAAGGCCCGCTGGCCCGCTCCATCGATTTGCTATTTATGATTGCGTTGCTCGGCGGCGCCGCCTCGAGCCTCGGATTCTCGACACCGATGATTGCGGCGGCACTGGCCTGGCTGTTTGGTATCGATCCAGGAAACACACTTGAAATCGCGGTGATCTTCGTTTGCATCCTGCTATTTGCGATCAGCGTTTGGGCGGGACTCAAGAAAGGCATCAAACGTCTGAGCGACATTAATGTTGGACTGGCGTTTGCCTTGCTCGCCTTTATTCTTGTTGCCGGACCAACGGTGTTCCTGGTGAAGACTTCGCTGAACAGTATCGGCATGATGGCGCAGAATTTCTTTCGCATGAATTTCTGGACCGACCCGTTTACGGACTCCGGATTTGTCGAGAGCTGGACAATTTTTTACTGGGCCTGGTGGATTGCTTTCGCACCCTACGTCGGCCTGTTCGTTACCCGAATATCACGGGGCCGAAGCATTCGACAGGTCATTGCCGGCATGCTGATCTGGGGTTCGCTCGGCAGCTGGCTGTTCTACATGATCATGGGGAACTACGGGCTATTCCTGGAGCTCAGTGGGAAAATCGATTTCACCGGAATAATGAGCTCACAAAGCGGCAATGCGGCGATCGTTGCGATGCTCGAAACCCTGCCTGGGGCAGCAATCGTTATCGGCCTGTTCTCTGTAATCGCAATCATTTTCGCCGCCACCACTTACGATTCGGCCTCCTACACGTTGGCATCAAGTGCAACACTTCATCTGAAAGCGGGCGACGATCCCGCGCGATGGCATCGCGTCTTCTGGGCGATTGCGCTCGGCATTATGCCGGTGGCATTGATGTTACTGGGCAGCAGTTTGCGGCCGATTCAGGTCATTCTGCTCGTGGTGTCATTACCAATACTTTTTGTCGGAATTGTGATGTCGGTCGCGTTGCAGAGGACATTGCGCGACGATGTCGGTGCCTGATGGCGAGATTTGTTGTAATTCTGTGACGCATCAGTAGCTTAACTTTGTTGATAGAGCGATAATTCCGGCCGAGCGATAAAGCGAAGGACAGAATGTAATGAAAGTGGTGATTCTCGCCGGCGACAATGGCATCGCTTTAGTTACTATTCCGACGCATTTGGATCATAGCATTCGCTGTGGCCGCGTTGTTTTTCATATACACCTGGTTCCGTGACGATGCCGAAAATGTCGCACGATTATTGTTCGCAGACCCAAGCTTGCTGGTCGCGGCCGCCTTTTCGCACATTGCTTATTTTGTCGTCACCGTACTTGCGTGGTGTGCGATTCTGCACCTGGGCAGCGAACTCCGAATATCGTTTGGTGAGGGCCTTTCACAAATCCTGTTGGTGAATTTTGGCAAATATATACCCGGCAAGATTTGGGGTATCGCGGCTCGGGGAACGCGTTTAAAGGCGCTGGGCTATTCATTTCAGGAAATTACCAGAGCCAGTTATTTTGAGCAGATGCTGTTATTGCTTACGGGTTTCTGGCTGGCCTTCCTTTCGGCTTTCATCGTATTCGGACAATCTTTGTATCTGGGCTTGTTGCTGGTGGCATCGATCTTGCTGATATTGATGAAACTTGGCGGCGCGATTATCGAGTGGCTTGTAGGAATAATTCCTTCTACCGAACCGGTATTGAGGTTCATCGATGTCAAACTTGACGCCGCAAGATTCACTGCGCTGACCTGTGGTTACCTGCTGCTTTGGTTGTTTCTGTCCGCTAGCTTCACGCTTGTGAGTATTGCCATTCTGCCTATTGAAGTCACGGTGCATACTATTGCTGTCTTCGTTTTAAGCCTGACGACCGGTTATCTGGCAGGCTTTGTAGCCGTTTTTGCTCCAGGGGGAATCGGCGTCCGGGAAGGTGTGGGAGCTTCAATTCTTACCACACTGGTACCGTTGCAAGACGCTGTAATGCTGATGCTGCTTTTTCGTATTTGGGTGGTCCTATGGGAATTGATTGCGGGGGGCTCTCTCATTATTCGTCGCCGGAACGAGGTCGCCGATAGCCATGTCGACTGACGAAGAACTCAGCGTATGCCACATTGTGTCGTACCGCGATCCCGGGTATGTGAGGACTCGTACAACCCGGGCAGCTCTGGCGAGCATCAATAGCTGCCGGGTATTCGATGCCACCAACAGGAAGCGCGGACTTCTCCGCTACTTTGAGACGCTCGCGAAGGTTGCCACAATCCGTTGGCGTTACAATCCCAGGGTCTATCTGCTCGGCTTCAGGGGCCACGAATTATTCCTGTTTGTTCGCCTGCTGACGTTAGGTAAGCCACTGATTTTTGACGAATTTATGTCACCGAGCGACGCTCTGATTAACGAAAAGAAAGCGGGATTCACCGGCCGCATTGCCGGTGTCATGCTGCATCCAATCGAATGGCTGACCCTTAGATTGTCGCGACGCGTATTAACCGACACGTTCAGCCATCAGCGCTTTATTGCGGCTCGGTTCGGCGTTGCACAAGAACGTATCGACGTCTTGTACGTAGGCGCAACCCCGACCGATTGTGTTCCGGATCACGTGCCAACGGCCGGGCCACTCAGAGTGCTTTTCTACGGCACGTTTCTTCCGTTACACGGCATGGATGTACTGCTTCACGCTTGCAAGCTGGTCGCCAATGAGGAAATTGAGTTTCGTATCATCGGCGGTTCCGGAAAGCCGTTACGACGATTTGAGCAACTTTGCCGAGAACTACAATTAAAGAACGTTCGTCACGACGCATGGGTCGAGTTTGACAAACTGCAGTCCGTCGAAATTCCGCGGGCGGACTTATGTTTGGGAGGTCCTTTTGGCGGCACACCTCAGGCGCGACGTGTTATTTCCGGTAAGACTTTTCAATGCCTGTCGCAAGGCAAGCCGACAGTAATCGGGCGTATTGACGAAGATACAGGTTTTCAAAATGAGCTGAATTGCCTGCTGGTTGATCAGGCCGAACCCGAAAGTCTCGCGCAAGCCTTTCGCTGGGCAATAGCGCACCGTGATCGCCTGCCCAGCATCGGTCAACGTGGAAAAGAACTGTATGAGGAACGGTTTTCGTCGGTCGCACTTGGGCGGCAGCTGGAGCTCGCACTAAAGGGAGCCATATGAAATATAAGGCGCCGCGCTACCTGTTTCGTCGCCACGAGATAATTCGGCGCCTACGCAGTGGCGATTCATTTATCGAAATTGGCGCTGCGAATCTCGCCTTGACCGAAGAACTGTTGGCGCGTTTCGATACAGGCCTCGCCATCGACTTTACGGACGACCTGCAAGAGTCCTATGCAGCACTTGAGCCATCTCTGCAAGCGCGTCTCGATATTTCAAACGTCGATTTTATGCAAAAGTCAATCACCGGAGAATTTGACTGTGTTGTCGCCTGTGAAGTATTGGAGCACATCGAGAACGACCGTGAATTCCTTCGCAGGGCTCGATCGCTGCTTCGACCTCATGGTCAGTTGATCATTTCGGTTCCGGCGAAAGCGAAGTACTGGACTGTTCACGATGAGCTCGTCGGTCACCTGCGTCGCTATGAGAAGGACCAGCTCGTCGGGTTGGCGGCTGAATCGGGGTATGACGATATCGAGGTAACCGCCTACGGATATCCATGGATAAACCTGTTGAGCCACCTGCGAGTTCTAATGGCGCGCAAGACTCTTGCAAAGAGAAAAGACTGGGACCAACGCCAGCAAACCAGCATGAGCAACCATCGGCAAATTCCACCGTGGCTTTCGCAAAGCGTGGTTCCAGTTCTGCTGAATCGCTTCACGATTTTTCCATTCGCGCTGGTCTCGCGACTATTCAACCGCTTCGACCTGTCGGATGGTTACATCGTAACAATGCGTCGATCGGCTTGATCGTCGTGGTTTGACGCCACTCGCGGGCCGATGAATGCGTTTAACTAATTGCTGCTGTTTGCTGAATCACGGAGGAACTGGTAACAAAGTGATAATGCCGCAATTTCGACAGCAAAACTAATGACATAGATCAACAGACTGATCAGCAGACTCAAGACGTCTGGGAACGATACCAATACCGGTCGCAACATAGCTGCTGCGGCGAACATGAACGCGAGTGGGACAAGCAGGATAATTGTCATCCTCGGTCCGTTGCCTGCCGTCAGATACCAGGATCCTGACAGGAACATGTTTTTCCCCACAGCACTTACAGGCAGGACCATGCTAAATCGCCCCTGAAAATAGGTAACCGCGATGTAAGTCAGAACCGCTCCCAGCCAAGGCGCTCTGATTCCGAAAGGTGTTTCCGGGCTCATTAAGAAGATGGCGCCAAATATCCAGCTCGACAGCAGCATTACGACGCTAAGAATGATTAGATTGATCAAATAGGCAGACTCCCGCTTAGTCCAGTAGACAGACCATGGATTGTTGAGAGATTCTGGCCCGAGTTGGACCACCCGGTGACAGGCCATTGCGATCAACGTTGTGAACGGCAGGGCGATGAACCAAAAAAGCGCCGTCTTAAGAAAGCCCGCGGCCACTGCATTCTGAATCGCACTCAGAACAAGCAACGCCAGTATCGGCAACATGAAGGCCCGCATAAAGGTTCCTGCATTGCGAAATACGGCCCCGTATGCACCAAGAATCATGGAGAAAATGGGCAGTTTTGAAATCATGAGGTGTAACGCCTGTACTTGTTACTGAGTGACGGCCAGCTTACGGGCCACCCCCTGCGACTGCAAGATCGGCAGTGCAAAACCGTCGACTGCGTTGTATTTCGGTCAGGTATTCATTGCCCGCGCAAGCTTTCGTTTCGCTGCGGCAATCGCATCCTTTGTTGCATCTGGCATCGCTTCGAGTTTGCGAAGCGCGAGCAGTGCCCGCTCAACGTCGCTCCCAGCGAGCCATTCAACCGCACGTGGAACCTTGGTCTTGTCTTCATCGATTACCGAAGCCGTTTTGCCATCAAGGATCGCGACGCGATGTTTGCAAAGGTTGCCGAAACTTCCCGCCGGACAGGTGCAAAGCGCTGTTAGATTATCGCTATCCTTAATAAACGTGACTTCGTACGGATCGGATGACGACCCTTTCACCTGTATCGTGAATTGTTCCATACAGTGTCCCTCGCTATCCGGTAACAGCTTTCAAGTGTGCGTCTGAAGAGCGTGCAGCGCGACCCTATTTTCCGGTATTTGATGAGGCATTCGCAATTTTCAGGATTTCCGGGGTGTTACCCACATGACGATCCTCGCATTCAGAACCTGGCAGTCTGCCGCATCTGTAACCCTGACAATAACGGGTACTTCCATTGAATCGTCAAATCGCGGAACTGGATCGATTGTCGCTTCGGCGACCAGGTCGGTTTCAGCCCTGGCAAGATACTCGACCGTCATGCCCTTTGGTATCCAGCGATGACTGGCAGGAACTGTCACTTCCGTCATAGTACCTGCGGCGAGTTCGGCGAGGTTGCACATCGCAATGGCATGCACTGTACCAATGTGGTTCTGCACCCGTCGCCGCTTGGTCATTCGCACGCTGGCGAAGCCGGGTCGTAACTCGACAAAGACCGGTCGAATCGTCGAAAAGTAAGGCGCCCGGAAGCAGACAACTCGTGAAAATAGCCACTTGCCCCCGGGAAACGAGGAAAGGCGCTGCCATGCGCTTAGCGCGAATTTCTTGTTTTCCGATTGCTTTGGCGCCATTCCTGATTCACTCGTGGAATCTTGCCGCCTAGTCTAGCAGGCTGCCCCAGAGCAGTTGACGACTATCGAAGAGTCTTCACCATCTTGATGATGATATTGTCCGCACCATTGGCCCCGATGTGCGTCTCGCGACTGACCTCGCGGTAGCCGCGTGCGGCATAGAGGGGCTCTCCGGGAACTGTTGAGCCAAGCTCGATCGTCTTGTAGCCGGCGTCACGCGCCGCAGCCTCGCCAAGTTCCAGCAGTAGTGAGCCGATTCCGCGACGCACCCACGACGGGTGGGTGTACATCGCACGGATTCGGGCTGCCTCTTTCGACGGATCACTGAACGTGTCGTCCCGACCGGCCGTCTGATTGCCACCGTAAAGCGTGCGACGTTTTCCCCAGCCACCGCAGCCGACAAGAACCGTCTCGCCATCCCGTTCGGCTTCGATAACGAAATAGGTACCGTCTTCGATTAGCGTCGCATCGACGCCCATGGATTCCTGGGTGGCTTCAATTTCTTCAGGCGAAAGAAAATGCTTCATATTCTCGGCTATCGAGAGTTGCATTAACTCGACAATCGCCGGCACATCATCGTCAACAGCGATACGGTGTTTGAAATCTGACAAGCTCGAACTCATTCGATTCTCTTGTGACCTGGATGCTAGGCTGCAGCCGATGGATTGTTGGGCAGCGGGAGTTCAATCTCACGCCAGTCGCCTGACGCAGAATCCCGGATGACGACTGTATTTCCGTGTGAGTAATACCAGCCGACGAGCTTGTCTCCCCAGCTATCGACACGCCGAAGGTAGTCGGCGGGCCAACCACCCAGTGGGGCGACAATGGTTTCGTCGTTGAAAAAATAGACAATCGTTTCGCTGTCGATTCCGCCGATATCTTCAAATAGCTTGTCGATGACAACCGCAATCGCTCCAGGACTCATGCCAGGCAAGGACGGGCAATATGCGTAAATGACAGAATCAAATTCGGCCTGTCGAATAATGCGCCCACATTCGTCGGCAATTGGCATGCCGCTACCGGCGCATCCGAACAACGATGTCGAGCAAAGCGCAACAATCGCATGTGCAATAGTGAACCGACAACGCCTCACAATCCTCCCCCGAAACACCTGGCTTCAACTACACACCGGACCAGCGGACCGAATCGATGTTCAATTGCTGCGAATCCTTACAACGTCCGATGTGGGTAACGAGCTACTACTTACTCATCAAGCATGATCACCTTTTTTGTTTTCCCGGACCACCCCTTCTCAGTTTTCGAAAGCAGATAAACAACCTCATACTTTTGCACGGCGTCTGGTGGTCGTGAACTCGCTCGAGCCTTGGTGAAGTCGATTGAAATTTCTGTCACGCACCGGTATTGCTCTTTCGTGTCATCTACGATCAGCGAGCACTCGGCGCCGTGTCCTTTCGGGCACTGCAGCGCATCGTCCTCTGAATTACAATGCTTTAACAGACTTCTCGCCGAGTTGTAGCCCGCCGACTTCTTGAGTTTAGCCGGAACCTTCGCAAATGAATTTGATGTCAGGAGCAGGATAAGGAAAAGGATTACAGTTCTCATCGTATTGCCTATCTTGGTCTGCGATTAACCATGGTGCGTTCGATCGGTCAATTTCATTTGCGAGCACCCGTGTGATCTGCCGTATGGTTGACCTTACTAAAGCTTGTGGCTGCGTTCCAG
>JAUHYO010000339.1 GCA_030426325.1 Gammaproteobacteria bacterium
CCTGGGATTCGTCTACAACTTCTGATCAGCCACGACGATCCATCCAGGAAGCAAGTCCAATTGCCAAACGGAAGTACTTAAGCCGTAGACTGGCAAGCGGAAACTTTTTCGCCATACCCTGAACAATATCGGGCATGTCCGGCACCTGGCCGCTCCCAATCCAGTCCGCCAGTTTTTTCCCGGCCCAGGTCGCCGTGTTGACGCCATTGCCATGATAGCCATAGGCGAACGAGACACTCTTATCGCCATCAAGCTGGCCAATAGACGGGCACATTGAGCCTGTCATGCAAATCAGTCCATGCCAGTTGTAGTCAACCGCAAGGTCCGCCCACTTCGGCCAGATCGATTTAAGCATTGACTCGAGCCGGGCGTAGGTTTCCTGCTCGCCGTCCGGGTGGCCGCTGGAATGGCCACGTCCACCAAAAAGGAAGCGGTTGTCCGGCAACAGCCGGAAATAATTCAGGACCCGCCTGGAATTTGCTGCAGTCTCGCCTGTCACCCAGTTATAAGCCGCTTTCTGCTGCTCCGTCAAAGGACTCGTTACAATAATTGCGCTGATTATCGGCATCGTTCGCGCATAGAACTCCGGTTTCAGTCGCTCCGGCATAAAGCCATTGGTTGAAAAGATGACCTTGCGTGCTCGCAAGCTGCCGCCCGCCGTATTGATCCGATGCCAGCCGTCGTCCCCCTTGCTCCAGTCCAGGACCTCGCTGCGCTCATGCAACACGGCGCCATGTCGCAATGCGGCGTTGGCGAACCCCCGGCAGTAACGCAATGGATGCAGTCCGAACGCCGGTCGCGAAACCAGCGCGCCGAACTGCTCATCCGAATCAAAATGACGTTCTCGAAACTGCTCGGCCGAGAGCAATTCCACCGGCAGATTCAGGTGCCGGCTTGATACATCGAAATCTTCTCGAAGTCGTTCAAATGCCTTCTTGGTGTGTGCAACTTCAAGTTCGGCACTACCTTGCGCACGGAAATCGAGACTTTCTTCTTCTCCAATCCGGCAAACCAGTTCAACCGCGTCAATTTGCGATTGATAATATTGTCGAGCCCGATCAACGCCGACCATCCTGATCAGGTCCCTGCGATGTACTCCGACACCGCCGATGCAGCAGAACCCACCATTGCGGCCGGAAGCGCCCCAACCGAAATGCCCGGCCTCAAGTACGCGAACGTCGACTTTGTGGTTGCGAGCGAGGTGATACGCAGCGGACAAGCCGGTGTAGCCACCGCCGATTACTGCAACATCGCAGGTCTCGTCACCTGAGAGTGCCGGCGCCGAGACCTTAATGTCATCGGCTGTCGCCTCCCAGTAGCTGGCCTGTGGCTTATGGAATTGATAAAGATTGTCGTCGTAGAGGCGATCCTTCACGCAGTCTCCCGTTTCGCGATTGCCAGGATTGCGTCAAGGCTTTGATCCACATCATCGACAGTCGTCGACCAGTTGCAAACACTGATTCGCATTGCGGTCTTTTGTTGCCAGACCGTAACGCCACACCAGCAAGTGCCATCTTCCTGGATTCGGGCGATGATTCGTCGATTCGTCGCATCATCGCCGAAGGAGACCAGGACCTGGTTCAGTACAACGTCATTCAGAATTTCATAGCCAGCCGACGTCAGTGCGTCGGCGAATTGGCGCGCATGACTGCAGCAGCGATCAATCATATCGGCAATGCCTTGCCGGCCGAGGGACTTCAGCGCAGCCCAGACGTCCACGCCACGCGCGCGCCGGGACAACTCCGGAGTGAAATCTGACGGGTTGCGGAATTCGGTTTCCGTCATTAAATAATCGGCCTTGATCGCCATCGCCGATTGCAATGCCCCGGCATCGCGAACGAACGCAATGCCGCTGTCGTAGGGTACGTTCAGCCACTTGTGTGCATCGGTGGCCCATGAATCCGCTGCAGCAATTCCTTCACAAAGATGCGATCGCCCAGGTGATGCCGCCGCCCAGAGTCCAAACGCGCCGTCAACATGCACCCAGGCATTTTTTGGCTTCGCCAGCGCGCAGATTTCGGCCACCGGATCGAACGCGCCGGTATTTACATTGCCTGCTTGCGTGCAAATGATGCTTGGCCCATCCATGGCCGGAAATCGATTGGCATCGATACGACCTTGTGCATCAACCGGGGCACGAACTACCCGGTTGCGACCGAAGCCCAGCATGCCGAGGGACTTGAAAACCGTCGGGTGGGTTTCCTCGGAAACGATGATTTTAACCGGCGGCGCGCCAGTGAGCCCGTCAGCTTCGACATTCCAGCCAGCGTCCGCGAACACCCGGTTGCGTGCCGCGGCCAGGGCAGTGAAATTGGCGACGGTGGCACCCGTTACAAACGCGGCTGCCGAGTCTTTTGGCAGACCGAGCAACTCGAGCAACCAATCCATTGCGACGCGTTCCAGAATCGCGGCCGCCGGGGTGACTTCGTGCATACCCACATTCTGGTCCCAGGCTGTGCTTAACCAGTTCGACGCGACCGTCACAGGCAGTGAGCCGCCGATGACAAACCCGAAATATCGCGGGCCCACCATCGACACTGTCGCCGGCGAGCCAACACGATCCAGCATTGCCAGCACATCCCGATCATTGCTCCCACAATCCGGCAGTGGTTCGACAAATTGTTGGGCATCCTGGACAGCGGATGCAGACGGCGCAACACGCCGCGTGGGTGCACCCTCTCTATACGCAATACCCCGCCGGGCGGCGTCGTTCAATAGTGTCTGGATGTCGGATTTCTTAGCCACGCGCCTTTCCTCGCGCCAGCAATTGGCTGTTGTTCCGGACCAGGACCAGGGCAGTACAGATAAACAGTAAAAATGGCATTGGTATGAGCATCAGCGTATTCCAGCCAAAGAAATGAATGACCGCACCGGCGAGCAACGAAGCGGTTGCTGAAGTTCCAAATATCAGGAATTCGTTGACCGCCTGCGCCCGGAACCGCTCCGACGACCGGTAGGTGTATGTCAACATCGTTGTACCGCCAACGTA
Organism: Gammaproteobacteria bacterium; assembly: GCA_030426325.1. Lineage (GTDB taxonomy): Bacteria > Pseudomonadota > Gammaproteobacteria > Steroidobacterales > Woeseiaceae > UBA1847. The sequence goes on from JAUHYO010000339.1 coordinate 2,990, forward strand.
GAGAAAGTTCCAGCTAACGCCGAGCAGCACCAGCGCCCACCAGTAATGCAGAATAGTATGGCCTTGCAACCCAACCATCACGGCGGCCAGCAACCCGACCGCTCCGGCGAACATCAGTTTAAGAACGCCCAGCTTTTCGATCAGGAATCCGGTCACCAGTGACGGTGCATACATTCCCAGGACATGAGCCCGAATAACGCTCGCGGTCTCGTCCAGCGAGAAATGATCGTTAACGTGCATGCTCAACGGTGTCGCCGTCATGATCAATGTCATGAGTCCGAAGCCCGCCGTTGCACCAAGTACCGCGACGATGAACAATGGCTGTCGCACAATCTCGCCTATCGGCCGCCCTGACTGCTGCAGATCGCTATCGCCCGCTTCCCGCCCAGGGCCCATCAGTTGAAAAAGGAGCGCCTGCAAAAAAAACAGGCCTGCCAGGGCAATCATGGTACCGGCATAGGGTATACCGTC
>JAUHYO010000340.1 GCA_030426325.1 Gammaproteobacteria bacterium
GCAAGAGTTCGTATTGGAGATTTTCTCGCGTCTGCAATGCGAACAAGCGATGGATGACCGGTGAGCGACTGTGTGAAATCGGATAGCCCATGACGCCGTAGCGATCAATCGCTGTGGTCTGGGCTGTCGATTGGTCAGTCAAGCATTTACTCCGAAAGCCATCGTGCCGCGTCGATTGCGAAGTAGGTCAGTATGCCGTTCGCACCGGCGCGCTTGATACCGAGCAGCGACTCAAGCACCGTCTCACGCTCGTTCAGGCAACCTTTTTCTGCGGCCGCCTTGAGCATCGCGTATTCACCGCTTACCTGGTAGGCAAAGGTTGGAACTTCGTAAGTATCCTTAACGCGCCGCACAATGTCGAGATACGGCATCGCCGGTTTGACCATGACGAAGTCGGCGCCTTCATCAATATCAAGACCGACTTCACGAACGGCCTCATCAGCATTGGATGGGGCAACCTGGTAAGTGGATTTATCACCGCCGCCTAAGTTGGCGGACGAACCGACAGCGTCCCGGAAAGGTCCGTAGAACGCCGACGCAAACTTCGCCGCATACGCCATGATCAGCGTATTGTGGTGGCCTGCGCCTTCAAGCGCCTGTCGAATGGCTCCAATTCGTCCGTCCATCATGTCGGACGGGGCAACGATATCGGCACCGGCATTCGCGTGTGACACTGCCTGCCTGACGAGCATGTCGACGGTTACGTCGTTCTGAACGTAGCCATCGTCGTCGATGATGCCGTCCTGACCGTGCGTCGTGTAAGGATCGAGCGCAACGTCGGTGATTACCATCAGCCCGGGAAGCTCCGACTTGATTGCTGCAACCGTGCGCTGGACCAGGCCATCCGGATTCGCGCACTCCGATCCATCCAGCGATTTAAGGTCGGCGTCAATCACCGGAAACACAGCGATTGCCGGCACGCCAAGATCCTGCGCGCGAGTCAAATCAGGAAGCATCCTGTCAAGGCTGTGCCGTTGCACGCCCGGCATTGAGTCGACAGGTTCCGACCGATTTTTTCCGTCGAGTACGAAAACCGGGTATATAAGGTCGCTGGCGCTCAGATTTGTTTCGGCGACTAACCGCCTCAGCGCGGGAGTACGTCGACTGCGGCGCAGGCGATTTAGGGGGAACTGTCCGGAGCGGAATCGACTCATAGCTAATCAGAATAAAGAATTTCAGAATCATACCGGGAATTTCTTATTTTCCCTATATTTAGCAAGGGTTTCCACGCACCGGTCACAGTTTCACCAGTCACAGGTAATAAAAACAACAAGGGTCGGGTCATCTCGAATGAACAGCAGTAAGGCCACCAGCGCCAGAAAACAGCGGTTCGACAGTATTGTCAGTGTTTTCCATGCCGATATGTATCGATTTGCCGCCTGGCTTTGCCGGGACAAATCTGTCGCTGAGGAGGTTGTTCAAGAGGCATTGTTGCGCGCCTGGAAGTCCCTGGACTCCCTGCGCGACGATGAGGCGGCCAAACCGTGGCTGCTGACGATTGTACGCCGGGAGAACGCGCGCTATTTCGAGCGCAAACGCCTGGAGACGGTCGACATCGATAACTTGACGGCGTCCCAGTCAGCGTTGCTGGCAGAGGCGCCGACGGACGAGCTCGACGAATTGCGTGAGGCGATCTTCAAGCTCGAGGATGATTACCGCGAACCGCTGGTTCTGCAGGTCCTGATGGGATTCAGCACCAGCGAGATAGCGGAACAGATGGGTCTCAAGCAAGGAGCGGTGCTGACACGATTGCACCGCGCGCGTTTGAAGCTGAAAGAGGAAACGGCGAGTGAGGTGAACTCATGAGCCAGAGCCAGGACACCATGAACTGCGATGACTACCAATTGGCACTGACGGAAAACCCCGACTTTGAAGACAAGTCCGGGCACCTGCAGGCTTGCGCCGATTGTCAGGCGTTTAGTCGCGAGATTCGCGTGCTGAATGAACGTATCCGTGCGGCAATGGAGTTGCCGGTTCCGCCATTGCGCATGCCGGACTTGCCGGACCTTGATCTTGAGCGCGTTGTGACTTTAGAGGCCCCCCGGCGATGGTCGACTCCGGCATGGTTTGCCGTTGCGGCGACGGTGCTGCTCGCGGTCTTTCTCGGGGTGCGATTCGCTGGTCCGGATTCACCCGCGGTTTCCCTGGAGAGCCAGGTACTCGCGCATGTCGATCATGAACCCATGGCGCTGCTTCCGAGCAATTCGCCAGTGGACGAGGCGAAATTGCAGCGCGTTGTGCCGGCCAATGTAGCGCGGATCAACCACGACGCGGGCCTGATCACATTTGCCGAAACCTGTCCGATCAATGGCAACCCGATTCCACACCTGGTGCTACAGGGCAAAACCGGCCCGATCACTATCCTGCTCATGCCGGAAGAAAAGATCAGCGAGACAAAGACGCTCAGTGGCGAGCGTGTCCACGGGGTCATCGTGCCGGTTGGGAATGGCAGTGTCGCCATCATAGGGACGCGCGAAGAACCGCTTGATGAAGTACGAGAAAACATAGTGAATTCAGTAGCATGGGGTATCTGAATCCCCGGCCGCTGAAGGACTAACGCCCACACCCGGGCATTTACCAGTAGGAGAGTACGAGATGTCAGAGAAGAAAGTATTGAAGCCGGTCGCATTGGCTGTTGGCGCTGCACTGGCCGGAACGTTCGCAATCAGCGGAACCGTCAATGCCGAAGGTATCGACAATCCGTTTCAGATGTCCACCTTAAGTATCGGCTATATGCTGGGCGAAGGTGAAGGCTCCTGCGGCGGCGACAAAGAAGGTGAAGGCAGCTGCGGTGAAGGTTCATGCGGCGACGACAAGGACGGCGAAGGCTCATGTGGCGAGGACAAGGAAGGTGAAGGTTCTTGCGGTGAGGACAAGGAAGGCGAAGGTTCCTGCGGCGAAGGTTCTTGCGGCGGTTCCATCTAGGTTCGAACCAGGCATTAAGAAGTACAGGAAGAGCCCGCGCAATTGCGCGGGCTTTTTTGTGCCTGAATGCCAGTAATTCCGGCTGAGAATTCTAAAATCGACTGGTACATTAGGGCCGGTGTCCAGACGAAGGCAAAGCAAATGGCGAAAGCAGTCACACGATGCAAATGGGCTGAAGGCGTCAGCCTCGACTACATCGAATACCATGACAGGGAGTGGGGCGTGCCGGTATGGGATGACCGGGTGCAGTTTGAGTTCCTGATTCTTGAAGGCGCCCAGGCCGGGCTGAGCTGGTCCACTATTTTGAACAAGCGGGCAGGCTACAGGCGGGCGTTTGCTGATTTCGATCCGGCAAGAGTTGCACGTTTTACCGAGAAGCGGATCGAGAAACTGTTGGCCGATCCTTCAATTGTCAGGAACCGGCTCAAGGTTAATTCCGCAGTCACCAACGCAAAGGCCTTCCTCAAGGTACAAAAGGAATTCGGCACCTTCTGCAAATACATCTGGAGTTT
>JAUHYO010000341.1 GCA_030426325.1 Gammaproteobacteria bacterium
TGAAAGAAAAGCGGGTCGAGCGGGAACACTTTATTGAAGCCGTCAAAGCCCGATTGCAGGCAGAGTTGCAGCAACATTCGATTCCCGCCGAAATCTCGGGTCGCCCAAAGCACATTTACAGCATCTGGCGAAAAATGCAGCGCAAGGACCGCGGGCTCGATTCGTTGTACGACATACGCGCGGTCCGAATCCTGGTCGACGACGTCAAGCAGTGCTACGCCGCGCTGGGGATCGTACACAATATCTGGCCCTATATTCCGGGCGAGTTCGACGACTATATCGCGAACCCGAAAGAGAACGATTACCGCTCGTTGCATACCGCGGTCATAGGCCCCGAAGGCAAAACCGTCGAGATACAGATTCGCTCCCACGAGATGCACAAGCACGCCGAACTCGGTGTGGCCGCTCATTGGCGATACAAGGAAGGGGCCGCGACGCCTGCTGCTTTTGACCAGAAAATACAATTTCTGCGCCAACTACTGGAACCAACTGACGACGGCGCCGATCTGCTTGAGCAGATCCGTGACGATTTCTTCGAAGACCGTGTTTATGCCGTGAGTCCAAAAGGCGATATCGTTGAACTGCCGGCGAAAGCGACACCGCTCGATTTTGCCTATCACGTCCACACGCAAGTCGGTCATCGATGTCGCGGCGCGAAGATCAATGGCCGCATCGTGCCATTGACCCATCATGTACAGAATGGCGACAAGGTCGAGATCATCACCGGCAGTCAGGCCCAGCCAAGCCGTGATTGGTTGAGCCCGAAACTAGGCTATCTGGCGAGCGCACGATCCCGCGCCAAGGTTCGCAACTGGTTTCGCCACCAGGATCGGGATCAGCACTTGCGCCAGGGGCGCGATATTCTGGATCGTGAATTGGCAAGACTGAACGAGAAGGACGTGTCGACCGACGCCATCGCCACGAAGCTGAAACATAAAGACACGACGGCGTTGTGCATATCGCTTGGTGCAGGCGACCTCACATCCGCGTCAATCGCGACAGCCCTGCAAAATCTTCGCTCTACGGAACCGCCGCTGGTAAAACCGCGCCGCAAGAGCAAGCGAAAAGTCTCCAAACCGGACTCGGCCAAGGTGGCTGGCGTCGGTGACCTGTTGTGCAATTTCGCGCGATGCTGCCGCCCGGTGCCACCCGAATCGATCGTCGGGTATATCACGCAGGGTCGCGGCGTCACTATCCATCGCCAGGACTGCGGCAACTTCCTGGGGCTGAAGCAGAGGAGTCCTGAGCGTGTTCTCGCGACCAGCTGGGGGAAATCCGACGCCAGCGCCTACCCTGTCGACCTGAGTATTCATGCGTTTGATCGCAGTGGCTTGATTCGGGACATCACGTCAGTCCTGGCGGACGAGGATGCCAATGTCCTCGATATCCAGAGCCATACCGACAAAAAATCGATGCAGGTCATTATGAAATTGCGCGTGGAAATTCGGGACTTGCCGACCTTGAGTTCTGCGATCAATCGCCTCGAGCAATTGGCAAACGTCGTGTCGGTCAGGCGAAACGCCTGACCGACGGATACTTAAGTTATGCGGCGGGTTTCGGCCTACCTTTTGCGATATCCGTAGCCAGTGCCATCATCGATGTCAGGTCGGCCAGGTTGGAGGGTACGACAAACGTGTTGCCCGCTTTGGCGAGATTGCCAAACTGCTGAATGTACTGCTCGGCAATTCTAAGCTGCATTGCATCCGGGCCACCCTGGTCGATAACCGCCGCGGCGACCTCACGGAGACCCTGAGCCGTCGCCGTCGCAACCGCCAGAATGGCTTCGGCCTCGCCTTGCGCCTCGTTAATTTGCTGTGTCTTAACGGCTTCAGACTGTTTGATAACCTGTTGCTTCTCGCCTTCGGCCTGGTTGATCTTGGCGTCCCGCTCACCCTCTGACGTCAGAATAACCGCACGTTTTTCACGCTCTGCACGCATCTGCTTTTCCATCGCGCTGAGCACGTCGTGCGGCGGGTTGATGTTCTTGATTTCATAGCGCAGAACCTTGACGCCCCAGGGGTCACTGGCCTTGTCGAGTTCGGCGACCACATTCTGGTTGATCGTGCCTCGCTCCTCGAACGTCCGGTCCAGGTCGATCTTGCCGATTTCGCTACGCAGGGTCGTTTGTGCCAACTGGGAAATGGCAAACATATAGTTGCCGATACCGTACGACGCACGGCCGGGATCAAGCACCTGCATGTACAACACGCCGTCAACGCCCACTTGCACGTTGTCTTTTGTAATGCAGACCTGTTCCGCAATGTCGGTCGCCTGTTCTTTCAACGTGTGCTTGTAGGCAATCCTCTCAAAGAAAGGAATCAGTATGTGAAAACCGGCATTCAGGGTCTTGGCGTACTTACCCAGCCGTTCAACGACGTACGCGTTCTGTTGAGGGACGACGACCGCTGTCTTCGCAATGACAACGAGTGCAACAAATACAAAAACCAGAGCTGCAATAAACCCAGTGTCCATGTTCCTTCTCCCTGTCCTATTCGGCTTCGATGTACAGTGTTAGTCCGTCGACCTTAACGACTCTGGCACGCGATCCGCCGGAGATTGTGGTCGTGCCTGAGTTGCGAACAGTCCACTTGGATCCACGATACTCAAGGCGGGTTTCGGTGCCGGCAGTCAGATCCTCATTAACCGTCACAGAGTCGCCGGCCAGCGAATCACGAAAACCGACAACATTGCCACGTATTTTTTCGTACAAGCGGCGACGAAATGTAAACATCGAAATCAGCGACAAGGCGCCGAACATCGCCCACTGCATCCACAAGACCATGTCGATGCCAAACAATCCAGCAAGACCAACCAATGCAGCGGATACACCGATGAATACCAGGTAGAACTGCGCATCAATCGCGAACATTTCCGCTGCCAGCAAGATGCCCCCAATTACCATCCATTGCCACCAAACCATCGATTCGCTCCATTGCTAAGCTGGCGCATACTATATCGCGAAAATGCACTCGGCGGCAGATTGAAAGCGGGCCACGTAGCCCCAATATGCGGTAAGATTCCGTTCGCCGAAAATTAACAAGAATCAGGGGAACGGCATGCAGGAAATCGTCGCAACGATCAACAGCTATATCTGGAGTGAGGCACTCATCTACCTGTGCCTGGGTGCCGCGTTTCGCCCAGGTCCGGCATTTCAAGGAAATGATTCGGCTTTTGCGGTCGAACAAGGAGTCCGACCAGGGCATTTCCTCCTTTCAGGCGTTGGCTGTGTCTCTGTCGGGCCGCGTTGGAACCGGCAACATTGCGGGCGTCGCCGCTGCCATCGGTTTTGGCGGACCGAGTGCCGTGTTCTGGATGTGGGTCGTGGCGTTCTTCGGCGCAGCGACTGCGTACATCGAATCCGCACTGGGTCAGATTTATAAAGAAGAAGATGAGGGCCAGTATCGCGGCGGACCAGCCTACTACATCGAAAAAG
>JAUHYO010000342.1 GCA_030426325.1 Gammaproteobacteria bacterium
GATGAGGCAAGCCATGTGAGCTACCTTGAGGGCTGTACGGCCCCGATGCGAGATGAGAATCAGCTTCATGCGGCCGTCGTTGAACTGGTTGCGCTAAAAGGCGCTGAGATCAAATATTCCACCGTCCAGAACTGGTACCCCGGTGACGAAAACGGCGTCGGCGGAATCTACAATTTTGTCACCAAGCGCGGCGACTGCCGAGGCGATGATTCGAAGATCTCGTGGACGCAGGTGGAAACGGGATCGGCGATTACCTGGAAGTACCCTAGCTGCCTCTTGCGTGGCAATAACTCGGTTGGTGAGTTTTATTCAGTGGCGGTTGCAAACAACAGGCAACAGGCAGATACCGGCACGAAGATGATTCACATCGGTGCCAATACCAGCAGCACGATTGTCTCCAAGGGCATTTCCGCCGGTCACGCACAGAACGCTTACCGCGGTCTTGTAAAAGTCATGCCGCAAGCGCACGGCGCACGCAATCACACGCAATGCGATTCGCTGCTCATCGGCAAGGATTGCGGGGCGCACACATTTCCCTACATGGAAATCAAGAACCCAAGCGCAAAAATCGAACACGAGGCGACAACCTCAAAAATCTCGGCCGACCAGCTGTTCTATTGCAGACAGCGTGGAATAGCCGAGGAAGATGCCGTCAATATGATTGTCAATGGCTTCTGCAAGGAAGTCTTCAAGGAACTGCCGATGGAGTTTGCCGTCGAAGCGCAGGCTTTGTTGAATGTCAGCCTCGAAGGCGCGGTCGGATAAGGAAACAGAATGTTAGAAATTAAAAACCTGCATGCCCGGATTGGGGATACCGAAATTCTTCGCGGATTGTCGCTGTCGGTCAATGCCGGAGAAGTTCACGCCATCATGGGCCCTAACGGTTCCGGGAAGAGCACGCTCGCCCAGGTTGTCGCGGGACATCAGGACTATGTCGTAACCCGCGGTGAAGTCACCTACAAGGGCGAAGACCTGCTGGAGCTCGATCCGGAGATTCGTGCGCGCAAGGGGATCTTCCTCGGTTTTCAGTATCCGGTGGAGATCGCCGGCGTTAACAATGCCTACCTGCTCAAGGCTGCGGTCAATGCGCGTCGCTTGCACGAAGGCCTGGGCGAAGTCGACGCCTTCGAGTTTCTGAAAATCGCGCGGGAAAAAATGGCGATATTGGGAATGGACCCGAAGTTCCTGAATCGTGGCGTCAATGAAGGCTTTTCAGGTGGCGAGAAAAAGCGCAACGAAATTTTGCAGATGGCGATGCTGGAACCAAGCCTCGCCATTCTCGACGAAACGGATTCCGGCCTGGATATCGATGCCCTGCAAGCTGTCGCAAAGGGCGTCAATGCACTGCGAGGCCCGGATCGTGCAATCGTTCTGGTTACCCATTATCAGCGGCTTCTCGATTACATCGAACCCGATCATGTCCATGTTTTGTCCGAGGGTCGAATCGTGCGATCGGGCGACAAGTCGCTGGCGCTGGAACTCGAGGAAAAAGGCTACGAATGGTTGCGCGAGGTCTCGAACGGATGAAGGCGGAAACGCTTGCACTGAATGCGCTTCGCGAAGCCGTGCTCCGCATGCCAGCGGATCGACTGACGGCGTCCCGTACGGCAGCAATTTCGCGACTGAGTGAGCGAAGTCTGCCGACGCCGCGGCATGAAGACTGGAAATATACCGACTTGCAAAACGCAGTCGACATCAGCAATCGCTGGCTCGCATCGGGCGCGGTGGTACCGGCCCCGAATTCGCTGGACAAGCTTGTTAATGAAATAACGGCATCAATTGATGCAAACTGGTTGCTGGTTGTGAATGGCATTGTCGACACTGCGCAATTCGACCAGGACGCACATATCGACGTCGAACGGTTCACCGACTCTTCCGCACCGGCGTTCGCAGACGGTCCGCTCGCCGATCTCAACGCGGCCCTCCTCCACGACGGATTGCGGGTCCGTATTCATTCGGCCACTGAAAAGCCACTTGGGATCTTGATCGTTGATTCAGCCGACGAGGCCGCCCTGGTTTCCCAGGCCAACATCGACGTCAGTATCGATGCCGGATGTGACGCCGAAATCATCGAGTACCAATCGTCGTCCGGCGCGGGAGAAAGTTTTTGCAATTCGATCGTTTCGATGCACGTCGGCGAAGCAGCACGTGTGTCCTATGTACGTGTTCAGGATCGCCACATTGCACATACGCAAACCGCGCGCCTGGCCGTGTCGATGGCCAAAGACAGCGCTCTGGATATGGCCGGATATGATGTTGGCGGCGGTCTGATACGCAATGATCTCGAGATCGACCTGAGCGAGCCGGGTGCACATGCAAGTTTCAATGGCCTCTATCTTGCCGGCGAGGGACAACATATTGACAACCACACACGTGTTGACCACCGCGTTGGCCCGGCCACATCGTCCCAGGAATACCGTGGCATTTTGAACGGTCGCTGCCGCTGTGTCTGGAACGGCAAGGCTATCGTGCACAAGGGTGCTGACGGAACCGACGCGCAGCAATCCAATCACAACCTGCTTTTGTCGCCCCAGGCGGAAATAGACGCCAAACCGGAACTCGAAATTTACGCCGACGAAGTCAAGTGCAGTCATGGCACGACGGTTGGGCAACTCGACGATACCGCCCTGTTCTATCTGCGGTCCCGGGGCATCGGGCGGCGCGAGGCCAGACAGATCATGACGCGCGCGTTTGCGGCAGACCTGGTCAACCGGGCACCGGTTGACGCTTGCAAGGACGCAATCTCGGCATTGGTCGATGCGCGTTTGACTGACCTGATGCAGGAAGCAAACTCATGAGCATGCCGCAGAGCCGGCCCATTCGGGACATCAGCGACTGCCGCAGTGATTTCCCAGGGCTTCAGCAATCGGTCAACGGGCACCCGTTGGTGTATCTCGACAGCGCCGCGTCGGCACAGCAACCTCAGGCAGTTATCGAAGCGATTGCGCGATACCAGCGCGAAGACCACGCCAACGTACACCGTGGCGTTCACACGCTAAGCCATCGCGCGACGGAGCTGTACGAGGGGGCACGAGACAAGCTTCGTGCCTTCATCAATGCAAACAGCCGCGCTGAGATTGTACTGACCAGCGGCACGACCGAATCCATCAACCTGGTTGCACAGAGCTATTGCCGACAGATGCTGAACCCCGGTGACCAGGTACTGATCAGCTGGCTTGAGCATCACTCCAACATCGTGCCCTGGCAACTGGTTTGTGAGCAGACAGGCGCCGAACTCATCGTTGCGCCCATTAACGATCGCGGTGAAGTCGAACTGGACAGGCTTTACGAGTTGATGACCGAGCGCGTGCAATTGCTGGGTATTGGTCACGTATCCAACGCACTCGGAAGCATCAATCCGCTACACGATATTATTCGGCACGCCAAACAGGCCGGTATTACGGTTCTGGTCGACGGTGCCCAGGGTGTTCC
>JAUHYO010000343.1 GCA_030426325.1 Gammaproteobacteria bacterium
CCTACCGCTGGGTGGCGATGGGGGTCGTCCTGTTCGGCACCTTCATGGTGGTGCTCGACACCACCGTGGTGAACCTGGGCCTGCCGTCGCTCCAGCGCGAGTTCGACACGAGGCGTTACATTGAATCGCCAGCCAGTGACGCCTACGTCGCGATCGAAATTGACGACCTCGCTGTCGACGCCGATTCTCAGCCCGAGCGGCATTGCCCACAGTCCGCTCAGCACAACCTGGGGCAGGCGCTGGTAAGGCTCCATATCGGCGGTAATCGCGTCGTCAATGGTTTGATAGTCCTGCAGTCGCATCAGCATGGCCAGGTTTCTGGAGTAATAGTCCAGGCGCACACTGCGGTTCAAATGCGTGATGCTGGAAATACTGAGACTGCCGCCCAGGTCTTCATAGTATTGGCTGTCCGAAACTTCGCTGAAATTGACCTGGCCGCGCCAGCCGCCGCCAAACAGCGTCTGGTGATCGAAATGCAGCCGCTGCCGCGACGTATCGATGATGTCGTCATTCGGCAGGTAGTCAACATTGACGGTACCGCCGTTGCGCTCGGTCAGGTACCGGAATTCGGTTGCCACCTGCAAGCCGCGGCTCGTCAGCAGGCGCGGCGTGATCGTCGCGTCGTAGTTGGGTGCGATGTTCCAGTACCAGGGCACGCGCAGCTCGTTACCGCTGCGGCCGGAGCTGCCAATTTCCGGTGTCAGCAGGCCGGTTTTGCGCGCATCGCCGATCGGAAACGACAGGTATGGGGCGTAGAGTATCGGTACGCCCTTGAACTCAAGCTTGACTCCCTTGGCAGTACCGACACCCTTTTGCGTGTCGAGTTTGATGGAGCTGCCCTCCATCAACCAGTCTTCCGATCCCGGTGGACAGGTCGTGTAGCGAACCCCGTCGAGAATCAACATGCCGTCCTGGTTGATTTCCATTGCGTCAGCACCACCGCGTGCGTTGCTGCTGCCCATCGAAAACTCAGCGCCTTCAAAGCGAATGCGACCGGTCAGGTAGCCGAACTCTGCGGTTTGACTCCGTATCTGGGTGCTGGGATCCTCATAGCGCACTCCGCCCTCAAGGTGCAGGGCGCGGGTGTTGGGTTCGTAACGCGCAGTGTCAGCGCCGGCGAGTTTGTCGCCGCTCTGAAGCACAACCCCGCCGGACATACTGGCGGTTGGCAAATCGCCGAGTTGCGCTTCGATATGACCCGCTTCGAGCTGAATAGAGGAGGGATTGGCGAGCGGCGTCGCTGGCAGCAAAGTCTCGGCACCCAGCGGCTCCAACAGCGATGTGCGGCAGGACAGCGGCTCGTCTGCGTTGGCGTTCGCGAAAGCCAGCAGCAAGCATGCTGAAATCAGGGGTCTGTGAGACAAATCGCTGTTCGGGTCAGGTTTCGGCCGAAGCCACTAGGGACGGGATGTTATCAGGCATTCTTATTTGTTACCTTCGCATAGTTTTCTAAGTGCTTCAACGCGTTACGGAGATGCCACATCAAACCATCCAATCCCATGGCCGACGCCCGCCTGGCCGCTCTCAATGACTGGCTCAGTGGCATCGACGCGGTGAGTGGAGCAGCGCCCGTCCCGGCATCCTCGGATGCCAGCTTTCGACGTTATTTTCGATTGCGCAAGGACGACAAAAGTTTCATCGCGATGGATGCGCCGCCGGAGCAAGAGGAATGTTTACCGTTCGTAACGGTCGCGGGCTACCTCGAGGCAATGCAGCTTGCCGCACCGAGAGTCATTGAAGCGGACCTCGACAAAGGATTTCTCCTGTTGACCGATCTCGGCAATGAGCAGTACCTCGAACGCCTGCAGAGCCGGCCGGCATTGGCCGAATCGATGTACCACGATGCAACCGGTGCGCTACTGCACATGCAAAAAAGGGGTGTCGATTTCCAGGGCTTGCTGCCACCTTACGATGAAGCACTGTTGCGTTCCGAGTTGTCATTATTTCGAGACTGGTTGTGTGGAACGCACATGGAATTCCTGTTCAGTTCAGCTGACGAGGCAAACTGGCAGGCTTGTTGTGACTTGCTGGTGGCGAACGCGATCTTGCAGCCGCAGGTTTTTGTGCATCGCGATTACCACTCCCGCAACCTGATGGTCTTGAAGCAGGACAATCCCGGGATACTGGATTTCCAGGATGCCGTCGAAGGTCCGTTGACCTATGACCTCGTCTCGCTGCTGAAAGATTGCTATGTGAACTGGCCGGCAAATAAAGTCCGGGAGTGGGCTTTGAATTTTTATGCGCGGCTTGACGAGGAAACACGCGCCTTACTTGACGAAGAACGTTTCCTTCGACACTTTGAATTAATGGGTGTTCATCGTCACCTGAAAGCAGCCGGAATTTTTTGCCGCCTGAGTCATCGCGATGGCAAGCAGGCGTATCTTGCCGATGTGCCACGCACGCTCGAGTACATCATCGAAGTCGGTCCACGCTACCCCGAACTTCATTTCCTGACGCGCCTGATTGACCAGCAAATTCTGCCCGGCTGGGACGCACAAGCGTGAGGGCGATGGTACTGGCAGCCGGGCGCGGTGTGCGCCTGAGGCCGCTGACTGACAGCACGCCGAAAGCTCTGATCGAGGTACAAGGGCAAAGTTTGCTTGAACGGCATTTACGGGTAATGCATGACGGTGGAATTCGCGATGTCGTCATCAACCTCGGCTGGCTCGGCAAGGCAATCCGTGACCGGATCGGGAATGGCGACGCCTACGGGTTGAGTGTTCACTACAGCGACGAGGGCGAAAACGTTTTGGAAACCGGTGGTGGCATTTTTCGTGCCTTGCCACTGTTGGGCGACGAACCGTTCCTGGTCGTCAATGCCGATGTGTTTACTGATATGCCGATTCCGGACATTGCGTTGTCTGCCGATTCGGTTGGACACCTGGTTCTTGTTGATATACCCGCATACCGCCGCCACGGCGATTTCGACCTTGTCGACGGAAAGGTAAAGAATGCCGAGAAGCCGCTGCTAACTTTCAGTGGCGTCGCTTTTTATCGGCCGGAGTTTTTTTCGGACGCCGAGCCGGGTCGCTTTTCGATCGTCCCGATGTTGCAGCAAGCGGCCGATGCAGGACGCCTTCAAGGATCGTACTACGACGGCATCTGGGCCGACGTGGGTACGCCGGAGCGGCTTAGCTTGTGTAATATTGAACGTGAGCCTGAATAAGAGGAAATCCGCATGAAAAAAATAATTTTGCTCACAGTCCTGTCTGTCCTGATGATCGATGCCAATGCGCAGGGACGTGCGGACCTGACCGACCATCCGCTGGTCTCGCCTTATGAAGGCTCAGAGCTTCGTCGAAAAGACGTTAAGGAATTCGACGAATACAACGCATTCATGGGTACCGATGAAAGTGGCAAAGAGCCAACCGGGCTGGCGCTCGAAGGTCGTGTCACGCGGCTTTTTTACACCAAACCC
>JAUHYO010000344.1 GCA_030426325.1 Gammaproteobacteria bacterium
CATCGCGGCGATCTTGCCATCCTCGATCAATACATGTTGCCCGCGAATGAGAGCGCCATTAACAACGTCGACAACATCGACATTCTCGAAGATGACCGGCCCTCCTGCCGGCGTCATCAGGTCACCCGCCATCGCGGTCACATACTCGCCGGCAGCCTGCGACTGTATCGCGCTCAGCTCGGCAAGCACCGACACATCCCAGCCTTCGGGAAGCATGCCCAGATACCCGCCTGCGTCGAACGCTGCAACCTCCATCGCTTCGTCAAACCAAAGAAAATTAGGTGTGAAATCGGTCCCATGGATTGCATACAGTGAGAGTGTTTGCTCGCCATCGGGCGAATCGACAACCACTGTTCGCACCGATTCGACCCGTGCGCGGCCATTGGGAAACAAATCAATCGAACCATCGAGATTCTTGACCGCCGCCCGGACCAGTGCACCCGCTGCACCAAATGTGATGCCTTCGTTGGCGAGATAAAAGGCAGGTTCGTCGACAGTAATCGAACCGCTCTCCCCCGGCGTCGACCAGGTTGCGACACCGTTGTCGAAGCTGAAGCTTTCATCGATGATCGATTTGAAAGGTGAAATTCCCGTGATCTTTTGCGACGTGATCAGCCCTTTTTCATCGAGCTGTAGTTCGGAATTAACGGTCCACTCACGATTATTCCAATGCACAAACGACGCGTTAGTGATCTTACCGTCGCCGTTGCTGGTAATCGTAGTGGATCCCGCTGGAGTCGATCCTGAGAGATACCAGTTGTACTTTGCGACCTGACCGACAGTGGTGTCCGTGGAACTCGTGTCGCCTTCTTCGTTTTGGCCGCAGGCACTCATCAACCCCAGCAGCAACATGAACAAAAGGGGAACGCGGTGCAGGTGCTGTTTGGCAATCATCGAATCATCCTGGCGATTTGAAAGTGGACCGACAAGACTACGCCGCGGACGAACTTTTGCAAAATTAGCGGTAGGATTCAGCGATGATTTACGTAGTGGCTATTGCCTTGCTGCTTGCTGTTCTGCTCGGCCCCGGCCTGTGGGTTCGGCATGTGCTAAAAAAGTACAGCGAACCCCAGGACCGGTACCACGGTTCCGGGGCGACGCTTGCCCGGCACCTGCTGGACAAGCACGGACTGCAGTCGGTCGCTGTTGAGCAGACCGACTCCGGCGACCACTACGACCCGATCGAGAAGTCTGTACGCCTAAGCGCTGCCAATCACGATGGCTGTTCGCTGACGGCAATTACTGTGGCGGCCCACGAGGTTGGCCACGCGGTTCAGGACCAGGTCGATTACGCACCGCTAAAATGGCGCACCCGGCTCGTGCGTGCTACAGGTCCCGTGCAAAAAGTAGGTGCGGCAATCCTTATTCTGTCCCCATTCCTCGGAATCCTGACGCGGGTACCCTTCTTGAGCCTGATCACCTTCGCCGCCGGCATGCTGACGCTCGGCATTGCTGCCATTGTTCACCTTGTGACGCTACCCACTGAATTTGACGCCAGCTTCAACCGCGCGCTGCCGATGCTGGATGAACACCGCATTCTTAAAAACGTGGACCGGCCCCACGCTCGGCGGATACTGACGGCCGCGGCCCTTACCTACGTCTCGGCATCGCTGATGAGCCTGCTCAATATCGCCCGATGGATTGCGATTCTGAGGCGCTGATGCCGACGCTGTAGCTGCTTGTTTTGCCTCAGTATTCGACTCAAGCCTCCTGCAGACCCGCGAACCCTAAGAATTTCACTGGTTTAGGGCGCCCGGCGCTGTTATTATCCGCGCCCGAAAGCCCGTCCGATCCGATTTGCAGCGCCGCACCAGCTGCCGGATAGCACCTTCAGGACCGGCAAGGATTTACGTGCACCCACCTCGTTTTATTGCCGGGTTCTCGCTGAAAAAGGCTATGAGAACCGCAAGCGGTATGGCAATGCGACGAAGTGGTGCCAGGAAATAATTAACTGAGCTGAAGCAGAGAAATGAAAGACCTTAGCACCTACCGAAATATCGGCATTTTCGCCCACGTTGATGCGGGCAAGACGACCACAACCGAGCGAATTCTGAAGCTCACCGGCAAGATCCACAAAACCGGTGAGGTACACGATGGCGAAGCAACCACTGACTTCATGGAACAGGAGCAGGAGCGCGGCATCACCATTCAGTCTGCTGCGACCAGCTGCGAGTGGAACAAGCACCGCATGAACATCATCGATACACCGGGACACGTGGACTTCACTATTGAAGTCTATCGATCTCTGAAGGTGCTCGATGGCGGCGTCGGCGTATTCTGCGGCTCCGGTGGTGTTGAACCCCAGTCGGAGACGAACTGGCGTTACGCAAACGACTCCGAAGTATCACGCATTATTTTCGTCAACAAGCTTGACCGAATTGGCGCGGACTTCTATCGGGTCGTACAGCAGGTGAAAGACATCCTGGCTGCCAATCCACTGGTCATGGTGTTGCCGATCGGCATTGAGGACGACTTCGTCGGTGTTGTCGATTTGCTGACTGAAAAGTCCTGGATCTGGAGCGATTCTGCCGACCCGAACTCCTACACGATTGGCGAGGTTCCCGAGGACATGAAGGCGAAGGTCGCCGAATGGCGCGAGAAGCTTGTCGAGGCGGCTGTCGAGCAGGACGATGCCTTGCTGGAAACCTATCTCGAGGGCGAAATTCCGTCGGTCGAAGACTTGAAGCGCTGTATTCGCAAGGGCACCATCAACCTCGACTTCTTCCCGACTTACTGCGGTTCTGCCTTTAAGAACAAAGGTATACAGAATGTTCTTAATGCAGTTGTTGACTATCTGCCGAACCCGACAGAGGTTAAACCGCAGCCGGAAATTGACCTTGAAGGCAACCCGACCGGCGGTGTCGCCATTGTTGATCCCGACAAGCCATTGCGTGCGCTTGCGTTCAAGATCATGGACGACCGCTACGGCGCCCTGACCTTCACGCGCATCTATTCCGGTCGCCTGAAAAAAGGCGACAGCGTGCTCAATACGTTCACCGGCAAAACCGAGCGCATCGGTCGAATCGTTGAGATGCACGCGAACTCGCGCCAGGAACTCGATTCCGCGCAAGCTGGCGATATCGTCGCATTGCTCGGCATGAAGAACACCCGAACCGGCCATACGCTGGCGGATGTCGATCACCCGGCAACGCTGGAGCCGATGGTGTTCCCGGATCCGGTGATTTCGATCGCGATTGCGCCGAAAGACAAGGCAGGCACCGAAAAAATGGGTGTCGCCCTGAACAAGATGGTCCAGGAAGATCCGTCGTTCCAGGTAGCGACCGACGAAGATTCGGGCGAGACGCTGATCAAGGGCATGGGCGAACTCCACCTGGATATCAAGGTCGATATTCTCAAGCGTACCTATGGTGTCGACCTGATCGTCGGCAAGCCGCAGGTGGCTTACCGGGAG
>JAUHYO010000345.1 GCA_030426325.1 Gammaproteobacteria bacterium
TCGTCCATGTGCCCTTTTAGTAATTCAATGACGCGCGGGGCGATTTCTTCCTGCAGGCATAACAAGCGAAGTGCCGAACACCGCTGGCCTGCGCTATTAAACGCCGAGAAGACACTATCCAGCACGACCTGTTCGGGCAGCGCTGAGCTGTCGACAAACATCGCATTCTGTCCGCCCGTCTCCGCAATGAACACGGCGATTGGCCCGTCGCGAAGTGCCAGCGACTTGTTGATGAGCCGGGCCGTTTCCGTCGATCCGGTAAACGCAACGCCCGCGACCCGGGAATCCGCAACAGCGTGACCACCGACGCGGGCACCATCGCCTGGCAAAAAGTGCAGCACATTGGCGGGAACGCCCGCCTCAAGCATGAGTTGTACTGCGCGAAACGCTACCAGTGGTGTCTGCTCTGCCGGCTTCGCAAGCACGGCGTTGCCCGCCGCCAGGGCGGCGGCAATTTGTCCTGTGAAAATTGCGAGTGGAAAGTTCCAGGGACTTATGCAGACGAAAACACCGCGCCCTCGCAAGCCCAATGTATTTCTTTCACCTGTCGGACCCGGCATCACACCAGGGGCACCGAAGTGCTGGCGTGCCTCCGCCGCGTAATATCGCAGAAAGTCAACCGCTTCCCTGAGCTCGGATATCGCATCGGGTAAGGTCTTGCCCGCTTCCTTCACGCACAAGGCCAACAGTTCAGCCGTATTGGCTTCAAAGAGGTCGGCGACTTTGTTCAGAATATCCGCACGCGTGTCGGCCGGCGTCCGGTCCCATGAAACCTGCCCAATCGTTGCGGCCGCGAGTGCATCATCCACCAGGCCTTCGGTTGCAAGCTGACAGATGCCGACCGTCTCCGATGTATTGGCCGGATTGATGGATGCCGATTTTTCGCCGGTGCAAAGCTTGCCGTTGACGATTGGTGCTGCATTCCAGGCCTTTGCTGACCCCTCATCCATCGCTTTCAGCAATTCCCTGCGAACCGCTCGGTCGGGCAAATTGATGCCTCGAGAGTTACGACGTCGTTCGCCAAATATTTGAGCTGGCGCGACGATTCGCGGGTGCGGCTGGCAGTCCCTCGCTCGAGTCGCCTCGATCGGATCGGCGACGATGTCATCGATCTCAATGGATTCGTCGACAATTCGATTGACGAATGACGTGTTCGCACCGTTTTCGAGCAATCGTCGTACCAGGTAGGGCAACAGGTCTTCGTGGCTGCCAACCGGCGCGTAGACACGACAGGGACGACCGATTTTGTCCTTGTCGACGACCTCCGCGTACAAATCCTCACCCATGCCGTGCAGGCGTTGAAATTCGTAATCTCGATTCGAGCCTGCGTAGTGCAGTACGCTCGCCAGTGTGTGTGCATTGTGCGTCGCGAACTGAGGATAGACATGATCGCAGTTGCTTAGCGCCAGCCGTGCACAGGCCAGATACGACACATCCGTGTGAGCCTTGCGCGTGAACACCGGGTAGCTCTCCAGACCCTGTTCCTGGCCACGCTTGATCTCAGTGTCCCAATAGGCGCCTTTCACAAGGCGAACCGGAATACGCCGACCCGTATCGGCACCGAGCTCATTAATAAAATTCAGCACTGAGCGGGCCCGACGCTGGTACGTTTGCAGCGCCAGACCCATGCCGTCCCAGTTTGAGAGCGCCGGGTCACGGAAGGCGGCCTCGAATACGTTCAGTGACAGTTCAAGGCGGTCCGCTTCCTCGGCATCGACGGTCAAGCCAATGCCACTGTCTTTGGCGCACTTCGCGAGTGAAATAAGCCTCGGCACCAGTTCCTTCATCACCCGTTCTTCGTGTGTGTATTGATATCGCGGGTGCAGAGCCGACAGTTTGACCGAGATGCTCGCCGCCGAGAAAATATCTTCAGGCGCGCCCTGTGGTCCATTGCCAATTGCCTCGATTGCATGGTTGTAGCTATCGAAGTATCGGCTTGCGTCGGCCGCCGTCAGCGCCGCCTCTCCCAACATGTCAAATGAATACCGATAGTCCCTGTTGGACTTTTTGACAGAGCGCTTCAATGCCTCGTCAATCGTTCGTCCCATAACGAACTGATGGCCCATGATTCGCATCGCCTGACGCATCGCGGTTCGCACGACTGGCTCACCGGCGCGACCTGCGATTTTTTGCAGGACCCTGGCCGGATTGCGTTTCGCGCTATCGTCAATTTTCAGCAACTGCCCAGTCAGCATTAATCCCCAGGTCGATGCGTTAACGAACAATGAGTCGCTGACGCCCAGATGGTCCTCCCACCTGGCCGATGTAATTTTGTCAGCAATGAGTTTGTCGGCGGTATCGGCGTCGGGAATCCGGAGCAACGCTTCCGCGATACACATAAGCAGCACGCCCTCTTCCGATGACAGGTCGTACTGCTGCAAGAAAGCCTCAATTCCGCTTTCGTCCTCACTGTTGCGGCGTACGGACTCCACAAGCTTCGCCGCCGTTGCGTGAATTTTCTTTCGACCGGACTCGCCGGGATCCGCCGCATCGGCGAGATCGCGCACCAGCGACTGCTCGTCGCCAAGGTAAAAATCATGGAGATTGGAAATTCTGCCTTCCCGGGCAGCGGATTGATCGACAAAACGCATTGGATACTCCAAAGACCCCGGCCGAGGGGACTTTAAATTAGAAACGCAAGGCGAGCGATTATAGGGTATTCATGAATTCGATATATAATTTCCCGCCACCCGCAGCCTGGACATCAACGTGCCTGATACATTCCTGAATTCACTTGCAACACAAACAGAATCACTCAAGGCCGAGGGCCTGTTCAAATCTGAACGCCTTATCGCCTGCCCGCAGCAGGCTGCCATCAAGGTTCGATCCAATAGCTCGACCTCGGAGGTGCTGAACCTCTGTGCCAACAATTACCTCGGCCTCGCCAATCACCCGGAAGTCATCGCGGCCGCCCACAAGGCTTTGGACGAATTCGGCTATGGCATGGCCTCAGTGCGCTTCATCTGCGGGACGCAGACCATTCACAAGGAGCTGGAGGACCGCATTTCGGCGTTTCTCGGAACCGAGGACACCATTCTGTATCCGTCCTGTTTTGACGCCAATGGCGGTTTGTTCGAGACCATTCTTGACGCTGACGATGCCGTCGTCAGCGATGCGCTGAACCATGCCAGCATCATCGATGGAATCCGTCTCAGCAAGGCCGCGCGTTACCGTTATGCGAACGACGACATGCAAGACCTCAAGACTCAGCTGAAAGCGGCGGCCAGTGCGAAGAACCGCCTGATCGTTTCTGACGGCGTGTTCTCAATGGACGGCACGATCGCCGACCTCGCAAGCATTTGCGATCTTGCCGACGAGTATGACGCGTTAACCATGATCGACGACTGCCATGCCACCGGTTTTCTCGGTGAGCGCGGCCGGGGAACGCATGAATACCGCGG
>JAUHYO010000346.1 GCA_030426325.1 Gammaproteobacteria bacterium
CGGCCAATATTTGTTGGCCCTGCCGTTGGGGAGTACAGACAATTCGCGGGTGTACTTGGCTGGATATTCTTGACGTGTCTTGCGCTCTATCTTCGAGCTATTCGATGATCCGGATTCGCGCCATCTTCCTTAGTTGCTGTATCGAGTCGAACACGCAGGCAGCCAGCAACTCGTGTCGCGATAACCGTCCCAGTTAATCATCTAACGTCTTCGCCTATTCTTCGCGCAGGGTGGGCCGGGATAGACCCACGGTAAGCTTTTCTCCCAGTACTTCACGGCGAAAGCGAAATAATTCGGCGGGTCGGCCGCGACCTACCGCTACCGTGCGACCGATAGCCTCGACCAGATCCGCGTTCATGACCAGACGGCGAAAGTTTTGCTTATGAAGGTGTGCGCCACTCAAAGCTTCGGCAACCTGTTGTAATTGGAACAGGGTAAACTCGCCTGGAAGTAATTCGAAAACCACAGGGCGATATGCAAGTTTGCCGCGAATGCGTCCCAGCGCCGTAGCAAGAACCCTCCGGTGGTCGCAGCTCATTGGCACACCGATATCTGTGGGTAGGGGAGACAGGGGTTCATTGGCCAAAATGCGAGTGTCACGGTCGGACTCAGCCAGAATGCCCGAGTCGTAAAGCAGCTCGAGGCGTTCGAGCGTGAGGACCGCATCCAATTCTGCGGCTCCGGGGTAACCGAAACTGACATTGACCCGCTCAGTCCGCTTGTGCTTGATTTCCCGCTTCGAAGAACGTGAGCACCATTTCTTGAGGCGCGGCTCAATTATTGTATCCAACATTGCCGGACGACCATCGCGCCAATCTTCCCACGGCAGATGCTCATACAAGTCAACCCAGCGAGTACCGCCTGTCAGCAACTCCTCTTCGTGGGCGAGAGCTACGTAGGCTACCGACAGTGTGCGAGGGCCTCCACGCATTTCGTCCTCGGTTCTGTATCGGTTGCCAAACGTGTAGAGCTGTTCTACGTAATTCAGATCGAGCCCGGCTTGAGCTTCGATCATTCGCCGAAATCCTTCTTCCAGGCTGGCGTTCGCCTGCGGGTCGAACGGGCCGCTGGGGAGTGCTCTGTCATGGCCGCCGTCGGCGACCAGGATGCGCGGTATCTGGTTTGTTACGGCGACTATAACGCCGAGCAGATTGACGACAGTGTCAGCTTGGGTATTGGTCATTCATCTGTTTCTGTGAGTGACGTGCAATGTAATCGACTCGATAGTTGAACAATATGCTCTGCATGAGCATAATACATATACTCCAAACGAGCATTAATTGACCAGGTGCATTATGCCAAGCAATCACACTACAGAGATGGTCCGAAACAAGGTGGCGCCGCTCTACGAACGCGTCAAGAAGTTTATTCCCGAAATGGAATGGCCCGTTCATGCCGACCACATTGCTGCGATCAATCAGCTCAAAAAGTCTCGCAATGCGGTAATCCTTGCGCATAATTATCAGACACCGGAAATTTTTCACTGTGTCGCCGATATCACCGGTGATTCCCTTGCACTGGCTCAGCGCGCGGTTGATACAGACGCGGATGTTATTGTCCTCGCCGGCGTTCACTTCATGGCCGAAACCGCCAAGCTCCTGAACCCTGGTAAGACTGTTCTCATGCCTGATCTAAATGCCGGCTGTTCGCTTGCGGATTCGATCACAGCCGCCGACGTGCGCAAACTTCGCGAGCAATATCCGGGGGTGCCTGTCGTTACTTATGTAAATACCTCCGCCGAAGTGAAGGCGGAGTGCGACATCTGTTGTACGTCCGGCAATGCTGTTGCCATCGTGGAATCGCTGGGAAGCGACAAGGTCATCGTCGTGCCCGATGAGTACCTTGCCGCCTACATCGCAGAGCACACCGACGTTGAGATTATTAGCTGGAAAGGGCATTGCGAAGTGCACGAGCGATTTACAGCAGCTGAGATTGACTCATTTCGAGAAGGGCATGCCGGCCTGCAAGTAATCGCTCACCCCGAATGTCCGCCTGACGTTTTGGCATCAGCCGATTTCGTTGGCTCCACCGCGCAAATGCAGGATTATGTGGTTAATGAACGCCCCGACAAGGTCTTGATGCTCACAGAGTGCTCCATGAGCGATAACGTGTCGATCAGCGTAGAGGACGTGGAGTTTATTCGCCCCTGCAATCTATGTCCGCACATGAAGCGCATCACCCTGGCGAATATTCAGCATTCACTGGAAACACTTACGCCGGCCGTCGAAATTGACGAGTCGGTGGCGATTCGGGCGCGCGCTGCTGTGGAACGGATGCTGGCTGTGGGTCGGTCTCAGTTGACTAAAGTTGCTGCTTTGTCCGGCTGATAATGCACAAGTGACAACCGGTGAGAAGTACATCCAGTTGCCTACCGATACTCAGCGAAGAAACGAACTCAGCAAGTTAGTGGAAAGTGGGTGACTGGAAAACCTTCTATGACCCTTTCGACGAAGTCCTGGAACCACGCGTTGCTGAAATCAAATCGAATCAATGGCAGTTGTATATTCTGGCGGAGGATCCGACAGAGTTAAGCGACCTGTCGTAGAGCAACTCCGCGAAACTGGCCGAAATGATAGTGCATTGGAATTAGTATGTTGCGGAAGCCGGTTCGGTGATTCGTGATAGTCGATGAGCTGTTTCCTCAAGAGACCCAGAGTTTAAAATGGGTTCAAGATAACCTCTCCCCGGCACCAAGCGTGCATAAGAAAATATCGTACTTACAAGATGGCCAAGGGAAAATTTGAACGCAATAAACCGCACGTTAACATTGGCACGATTGGTCACGTTGACCACGGCAAGACGACGCTGACGGCTGCGATTACGAAGTATTTTGGCGATTTCAAAGCCTATGACCAGATTGACGGCGCGCCGGAAGAGAAAGCGCGCGGGATCACGATCTCGACAGCGCACGTGGAATACGAAACCGACGCGCGCCACTACGCACACGTCGACTGCCCCGGCCACGCGGACTATGTGAAAAACATGATCACCGGTGCGGCGCAGATGGACGGCGCGATCCTGGTTGTGAACGCGGCCGACGGCCCGATGCCCCAGACGCGCGAGCACATTCTGCTGGGCCGCCAGGTCGGCATCCCGACGATGGTTGTCTACATGAACAAGGTGGATCAGGTGGACGATCCCGAACTGCTGGAACTGGTGGAAATGGAAATCCGCGAGTTGCTGAGCAAATACGATTACCCGGGCGACGACATTCCGGTCATTCCGGGTTCGGCTCTGGCCGCGATGGAAGGCCGTGATCCCGAGATCGGCGAAAACTCGATCCGTGCGCTGATGGCAGCGGTTGACGAGTTTATCCCGACACCGGCGCGCGCTGTTGACCAGCCGTTCCTGATGCCGGTCGAAGACGTGTTCTCGATCTCGGGCCGTGGTACA
>JAUHYO010000347.1 GCA_030426325.1 Gammaproteobacteria bacterium
GCGCCGTTGTCAAACTCCCGAGTAAAATTCAGATTCGCTAGTTCATAGCCGTCGAATGTATACACCGTATTCTCGTAGGCCTTGTCATGGTACTTGACCCACGACGCTCTTGCGTCCCAATCCAGCAGCGCAAAGTTGACGTAAAGCTTCAACTGGTCCGGTGCTCCCGCTGAAAGAGAGACCAGATCCGTGTCATACGAGCCGTCGCCATTTGTATCGCTACGGGCATCAACATGAGCGTAGCTGACACCGACCTCAACAGAATCCGAAAGGCGTCGAGTAAATATCGCATTCGCGCCATCTCTGCGCGTGCTCAACCTGGAAATTTCCAGAATGCCTTCAGAGTTTGGCTCATAGGAGTTGCCAAAAGGCGCGTCCTGTTCAAAAACAGCGAACTCCAGCGAAGTAACTCCATCGTCATACCGAATACCAAACTCAACGTTCTCGTGGATATTTGGTGATATTGCCAGGTAGCCATTGTTCAGAGTCACGCCTCCGGGTACACCATTGTTGCGGACCACACGGCCAACCTCGGCCAACTCAAAGCCTTCAGTTACGCTCGCGTGTATCGAAATGGTATCGGTAATATCGAACATCGCACCGTAATTGATAATGGTGTCTTGTGAGTCTGTCGAACCGCCGGTAACTGGCCCGCTTCCTCTTACCAGATAGTAGGGAATCGGCATGAAGTCTCCAATCGATACTTCGCTATCGACCTCACGGACTCCCGCATTAACTCTTAACCGATCGGTGATCGACCAATTGGCGTAGATAAAAGGAGCCGATTGGTCAAGCTTGGTTGGCGGGATGATCACCATATTGTTTTGGGGCACCCACTGAGTTGTCTCTTCAGAGCTTGTATCAAAGCCAAACGTGATATCGACTGCATCCGCAATGGTCTTCGAAAAGGAGAATCTGAAGCCATTCTTGTCCGAAGTTACCGCTGTTTGACCGACAACAGACGACGGAGGGTTGTTGTCGTCATAGAAGTCACTCGTAGCACCACCGAAACGGTAATCAAAATCGGACAAGTAGTACTGGGCGACCAACATCCAGGAAAAGATGTCCTCGTTGACGTAGTCGACATTCAGTGCCTGATTGTCGTCCTCCGGAGGCAGGGCATGGACCGCATCGTCCCAACCGGGTTCCGCGGACTGAAGCATAGCGGGAGAGCACCTGTTCGGGTGACAGCCTTCGACGGGCGACCAGTTTCTCCTGCCTTTCATTTGGTAGGAGTTGTGCATTACGGTCAACGAATGAACTCCGGTACTGTATTTCGCTTTGAGCATCATGTTATCTGATTCAGTATCGGCGACACTTCCCGAATACCTGACCAGGCCAACGATGTCTCCATTGGCGTCATACGACATTCCACGATAGTTCTTGGAGTAGCCAAACATTAGCTGAAGGTCGTTCTGGCTCCAGCCCGCTGTATACGCAAGCTTCTTGCTTAGCCCGTCCTTGCTATAGGAAAAGTCTGACCCCAGCCGGAGCGTAAAGTCCTGCGAGAACCCCTCTTCATTTGAAGGGGTCTTCGTTACCAGGTTGATTACACCACCCGTGCCGCCAATGCCCTGAACCGCAGATGCACCGTGAATAACTTCGATTTTGGAAACAAAGTCCATATCGATGGGATTTGCCTCTTTATTGCTGTCAAACATACTGACGTACTGAGGAATTCCATCAATCAATATCAAAGGGTTGCCACCCCTCAAAGAAATGCCGCGCATAGTTTGACTGGTCGATGAGCCGCTGAACCCAGGAACGGTGGTTTCCAGGACACCCGACATGCTGTCCGAAACAGTGATGGCGCGTTTAATCTCCTCCTCCGAGACAATGGTCACCTGATTTGGCATCGAAGCGACTGTTGCGTTCGTTCTGGAGGCCTGGACCAGGACTTCATCGATGACTTCGTCTTTATTATCCTGCTCATCGCCGCTCTCTGTTTGCGCCATCAATCCGCCTGACACGCCTAGCAAAACAAAGCCGGCAAGATATGTAGTTATATTTTTCATGAGTTCCCCAATAGCGTTAGTCAGTTGCATTTTTGAAACAATTTTTACTTTCACGCAGTGTCTGTTTACACAATCCGTGTATTGCCGCCTATACGGCAAATGACGCAGGTTGTTCGTGCCAGCGGCGATACGTCAAAGGACGTATAGCCCGCTGGCTGGGCCTGGAACGCATGCCCTCGGCGCCACCCGGACCGGTCGAAGTCTGAACCATGCGCAACATTCAAGTGGCCGCCCCGATTCGACGCGCTCGAAAGCGCAGAATAATGGGCACCAGTAGTGCAGCGGCGGCCATAAACCACAAAACGATCGACAACGTGCTTTCGAACAGAATGCCAGGGTCGCCATCGGAAATGGCCAGCGCGCGTCGCAAGTTCTGCTCCATCAATTCCGCCAGAACGAAGCCGAGAATAATGGGCGCTGTTGGAAAGTTCAGCTTACGTAAAATGTATCCGAAGATTCCCAGCACCAACATAAGCACCAGATCGAATGTACCGCTGTGGACGCCGTATACGCCGACAAAACTGACAGCTGTGATGAGTGGCACGAGAATCCAGTTGGGTACCGACAGCATTCGCGTAAACAAGCCGACAAGCGGTATGTTCATGAATACCAGTATCACGTTGGCGATGCACAATGATGCAATCAATCCCCAAACAATGTCCGGCTGATTCTCAAACAGCAACGGGCCAGGCGTAATATTGTAAAGCGTTAAGGCGCCAAGCATGACTGCAGTCGTACCGCTGCCCGGCACACCCAACGTCAACATTGGTATGAACGACCCACATGCCGATGCGTTGTTTGCGGCTTCAGGTGCAGCGACTCCGCGAACATCACCGTCTCCGAACTCTCCGTCCGCTCCCGCGAGGTGTTTTTCGGTCGTATACGCCATTGCACTTGCCACAGTTGCACCGGCCCCGGGTAAGATGCCAATGCCAAATCCCATCAGGGATGCGCGGATCATTGTCATGGCCGTTAGCAGAAATTCTTTGGTATTGAACAGCAAGCGGCCGGAGACCTTCACGACTGCACTTCCGACATGCGTTCGCTCAAGCATGATCAGAATTTCGCTAATTGCGAACAAACCAATCACCACAACAATGAACTGGATTCCGTCGCTTAAGTGCACATTTCCAAAGGTCAGGCGATAGACGCCCGTGCCCGAGTCGATGCCAACCATCGCCATCGACAGGCCAATAAAGCAACCGAGCAGAGCCTTTGCAGGCTTGCCTCCCAGCATGCCCCCCATCGTGGCGATCGCGAATACCATCAATGCAAAATACTCGGCCGGGCCAAATTTCAATGCCCATTTCGCCAACAGTGGCGCAAACAAGGCGATGCCGATGGTCGCCGTAAATGCACCGGTGAACGA
>JAUHYO010000022.1 GCA_030426325.1 Gammaproteobacteria bacterium
TGGCAGTACGGCCTTCATGTTGTTTAACCACGAGTATTTTGAGGAAGCCCGTGCTTTCGGCAAGGGTACGGCTGGCTGGTACATCCTCCGCATCGCGCCGGGCGCCGACCCGGTTGAGGTCGCCAACGCCATCGACGCGCAGTTTGCGAACTCGCCGAACGAAACGGAAACCAGCACTGAAGCCGCTTTTGCCGCATCCTTCGCCAAGCAGTTTGGCAATATCGCGCTGATCGTTCAGTTGATCCTCGGTGCAGTGTTCTTCACCTTGCTGCTGGTTGCCGGCAACACGATGTCCCAGTCCGTCCGTGAGCGCATACCGGAACTGGCCGTATTGAAAACAGTTGGCTTTCGCGACAGCACCGTGCTCGGCATCGTACTTTCGGAATCCATCCTGATTATCGCCCTCGGCGGACTGCTGGGTCTCGGCATTGGCTGGGTACTGGTTCAAGGTATGGCGCAACAATTAAGTGCGTCTTTGCCGGGAGTTTACCTGTCACCGCAGGCCCTCCTGCTTGCCGTCGGCATCATGATTGGCGCCGGCATTTTTGCCGGCTTCTTCCCCGCATTGAAAGCCATGCGCCTGTCCATTGTTGATGCGCTGGCGCGCGGCTGAGGGTAATCCATGAAATTTCTCAATCAGGCATTCGCCGTCACGATGCTGAATCTTCGCAACCTGCCACAGCGCGCCGGCGGATCGGTCGTCGCCGTCGTCGGTGTTGCTGCCGTCGTGCTGGTCTTCGCCGCAGTACTTTCCATGGCGACTGGCTTCGAGCGAACAATGCTTCTGGCTGGTTCCGACGATACGGCCATCGTACTTCGCAGTGGCTCGACTGCCGAATTAAACAGCGGCCTGAGCAATGACCAGGCGCTGATCGTGGCGAACGCACCCGGCGTGTTGCGGGACGGCGACTCACCTGTCGCCTCGTTCGAGCTTTACGTCGTCGTCGACGTCGCCAAACAGGCGACCGGCGCGGATGCCAATGTGCCGCTGCGGGGTGTGCAGCCTTTCGCATTTGAGTTACGCCACAACGTTGAAATCACCGAAGGCAGGATGTTTGAAGAGGGCAAGAACGAACTGGTCGTCGGTCGAGCCGCACAATCGGAATTTGCCGGTCTCGAAGTGGGCGACGAGATCCGCTTCGGTCAGACCAGCTGGACAGTGGTTGGCGCATTCGAAGCGGACGGCAGCGTTTCCGAGTCGGAGCTGTGGACTGACTTGCGCGTGTTGCAGACCATGTACAATCGGGGCAGCAGTGTGCAATCCGTTCGCGTTCGGCTGGTCGGTCCCGAGGCAATCGAAGAATTGTCACAGGCGCTTGCCGACGATCCACGCATCGACGTCGATGTCACCAGTGAAAAAGATTACTACTCAAGCCAGGCGAAGCCGCTCAGTCAGTTCATCAAGATTGTCGGCTATCCACTGACGATACTGATGGCAATCGGCGCGGTGTTTGGCGCGCTGAACTCTATGTACGCTTCAGTCAGTGTTCGAGGCAAGGAAATCGCAACACTGCGAGCGCTTGGGTTCGGTCCGTTTTCAGTACTTGTGTCGACCATGGTTGAATCGACCCTGTTGTCGCTGATCGGCGGCATCGTTGGCGGTTTGCTCGCATTTGTCCTGTTCAACGGCTTCCAGGTCTCGACCCTGAACGGTGCGAGTTTCAGCCAGGTGGTATTCGATTTTGCCGTCACGCCCGATCTGCTTTCACAAGGTCTTGTTGCCGCGCTGATTATCGGACTGGTCGGTGGATTCTTCCCGGCCATCCGCGCGGCACGATTGCCGGTCGCACAAGCTTTACGCGAATTGTAGACATGTTCGCTGCTGAACATTTCCAGGCGCTCGTTTGAAATTCAGCGATATCGTTGACCTGATTGCGCTCGGCGCAGTCTGGGGTGCGTCTTTCCTCTTCATGCGAATTGCTGCGCCGGAGTTTGGCCCCCTGGTTCTGGTCGAGGTGCGTGTAGTTATCGCCGCGCTTTTCCTGCTACCGATTTTCCTGGCACGAACGGATGTCGCGCTGCTGACTGACAACTGGAAGAAGCTGTCAATATTGAGCGTGTTGAATTCGGTTGCGCCTTTTTACCTGTTGACGTTTGCCACGCTCAGCATCACTGGCGGCTTCGCGGGCATTCTCAACGCAAGCGCGCCAATCTGGGCCGCAATGATCGCGTGGGTATGGCTGGCGGATCGACTCAACCTCAGTCGAATTATCGGACTCCTCATCGGCTTCATCGGTGTTGTACTGCTGGTTTGGGATAAAGTCAGCCTGAGCTTCGATGGCACCACGGTGGCGGTCCTTGCCGGCATCATTGCCGCTGTCTTCTATGGCTATGGGGGCAACTATGCGAAAAAATATCTCAGTGGGGTAAATCCGCTGGCGATAGCAACCGGCAGTATGATTGCGGCAAGCATTATCCTGTTTCCGATAGCGGTATATCTTTGGCCCAACGAGATGCCCTCGCTCCGTTCCTGGATCGCCGTCATCATCATGGGCGTCGCAAGCACGGGCGTTGCCTACATTCTTTACTTTCGACTCATTCGCAATGTTGGTCCGGCAAAGGCCATTACGGTAACTTACCTGATCCCGGCGTTCGCAATGTTCTGGGGCGCGATTTTTATCGATGAGAAAGTCACCACAACGATGATCGTCGGCTGTGCAATCATTTTTCTCGGTACCGCGCTCGCAACAGGGATGTTGTCATTCGGCCGCGTTCGTTAGACTAGCGGCATGTTCACCATCATCGGCGCCCTCCTCGGCGCACTATTCGGCGGATTTCCCGGTTTGTTTATCGGCGGCCTGCTGGGCTACGTGGCTGGTATTGCACTGCGCCAGTACGTCGTTGGCAACCTGCGGGTTGCGCAAACGGCATTGGTCGATTCGACGTTTGCCATCATGGGTGCGCTCTGCAAGGCGGACAAGGTTGTCACGCGCGACGAGATCAACGCGGTCGAACGTATCTTTGGCATGCTGAATCTGCATGGCGAAGCGCGAGAGCAGGCCAAAGCTGCGTTCAACCGCGGCAAACAGGCCGATTTTGATCTCGATGCGGCGATCGATCAGTTCGGCGCGCTTACGCGAGGTCGCGGGCCTTTGTTGCAGCTGTTCCTGCAATTGCAG
The DNA here is from genome assembly GCA_030426325.1 of Gammaproteobacteria bacterium. Taxonomy (GTDB): domain Bacteria; phylum Pseudomonadota; class Gammaproteobacteria; order Steroidobacterales; family Woeseiaceae; genus UBA1847. The sequence goes on from JAUHYO010000022.1 coordinate 3,120, forward strand.
GTCATGGCCGTCGCTGCGGATGGACGGGTCGATCCAGCCGAGCACGCGATGCTGGTGCGAATCGCAAAACGGCTCGGCCTAACCGAAGCCGATGTCGCACAACTTGAAGCCTTGCTGCGCGCCGCAACAGGTGGCCCGTCCGCAGCAGGCGCTCCACCACGACAGGATCAACTGGCCGATGCCTATGCCGCATTGGGCGTAAGCAGAAACGCAAACCCGGCCGAAATCAAGCGCGCGTACCGAAAACTAATGAGCCAGAATCACCCGGACAAACTGGCATCCCGCGGATTGCCGGAGAGCATGCGGCCGGTTGCCGAAGAGCGATCACGGGAGATTAATTCCGCCTACGACCTGATCAAGGCAGCGCGGCCGGACGTGCGATAGCCCGCAATCCCGAGGAGAGAATCACGATGGCAAGAACACCGTCCAACATGCTTCCACTGGGCACCAGCGCGCCGACTTTTAATCTTCCGGACCCCGACGGAGGCGTGCATTCACTTGATGACGCTGCCGGCAGTGACGGCTATCTAGTGATGTTCATATGCAATCACTGCCCGTTTGTCATACATGTCGCCGATGAGCTCGCGCGTCTTGGCAAGGACTGTCAGGAAGGGAACGTCGCCGTGTTTGCGATCAACAGCAATGACTTTGAAAGTTATCCGGCTGACAGCCCGCCGAAGATGAAAGAAGAAGCATCCAGTCGGGGTTACACATTCCCCTACCTGATCGACAAAGACCAAAGCGTTGCCAGGGCCTACAACGCTGCCTGCACGCCGGATTTCTATTTATTCGACGCCGACCGCAAACTGGTCTACCGCGGTCAACTCGACGGCAGCCGGCCCGGAAATGACGTGGCGGTCGATGGTCGAGTGCTCCGCAGCGCAATCGATGCGCTGCTGGCCGGCGAAACCATTGACGGCCAACAAGTGCCGAGCATCGGCTGTAGCATCAAATGGCGTACAGGCACCCAATAGGTATTGTTCAGGTCGCGATGACAACGCGCCACCAAAACCTATCGACAAAAGCGACTGGTGTCCGGCGTCGGAAAGACGGTCGCAAGCCCGCCACCCTCTGTCCTGAGATTGGTTGTCTGGCCACGATAAAGCCTCGCGGACAGTTGCTGTATTTTGCCGGCATAGGTTACGCAGCGGATATCCAGCTTTAGCAGTCTCTTTTCACCATCGACGATGAGCTGTCTTTCGCTTGGGGCAACCAGGGCTTGAGCGACGTAATCGTTGCTGGTGATCTCGTCCCAAACACGTTTCGTTAGCTTCGCGCCCCGATAGGCACCACGGCTGCCGTGTCCGGTCGCGGGCTTGAAAAAAAGTTGTCGCCGATTGGCCCAAAGTTCCGGCGCATTGTCTTTATTGACTGTCACGGTCGTGGGTAAGGAACGATCCAATATGCGAATGACCGCCTCATCCACGCCAAAACCTCTCAGCCGGCTTGCATCCGATAACAGGGACAGATTGTGCTTGTCACCATAAAGAGCGTATGTGCAAGGCGACGGGGTCAGTAATGCCATGCCACCCAGGTAGGCGTCGCGCAAACAGGCGGATTCCGGGCCTTCCAGGTAGAAGTCCGTGAGACGGTTGTAGACCAGGTCGATTTTTCGCCCGCCGGACCAGAGCGCACCGTCACTGATCGAGAACTCTTCAGGGTCCGCGACTATCGCGTCGATTCTGTGGCGTTCAAAGAGTGACTGAAAAAGCAAAAACTCCGGATAGAGACACTGTGTTTGCGGTTCACGATCAACAATGGCGATTGTCTGCAGGGCCCTCTTTGGAAGCTGCGCGCGCCATTCCGCCTTGAACATCGCAAACAACTCGGATTCGACATCGGTGAATTTGGACTGTCCGCCAAAAAACTCGCTTACCTCGTCACAGCAGGCTTGCTGGGCAGAGGCCAGGTATAAATTCAACAATACGCCGCCGGCATTGGTATTGATCTCGATCAGCCGGGGGCCGTCTGCGCCCAGATGAAAATCGTAGCCAACAAAGACGCCTTTGGTGCCGAAGTCACGGCTGTTGGGTGCGATTGCCAGCGCCGCGTCACGATAAGCAGTGTTTTCTATGACTTGCTCGACCGCTGCGATGACCTGCTGCATCTCCTCAAGCTGTTTGTGGCCCAGGAATACCGGCGAGTTCGAGAACAAATGGCTGTTCACGTCCAGCAAGCGTTCCGACAGCCCTGCATCACGGAGATGTGCTCCCAGGCTGGCTTGCAACGATTCCCTGTTGACGGTAATGCAGAAGCAATCCTGGTTCAGGACATCTGCCAGTTCTCTTGCCATTTTTTCACTCTGTGACGCAACAAAGGATCGCTGCCAAAAAGTCCTCGCCAGCCAAATGAATCCAATATTGCCTATTCCCCGATATCCTCATTCCACAAGGATTCATGCTGCTGAATAAAAGTCTGCATAAGCTCGAAGCACTCTGCATCGTCGACGATTTCCAACTCGACGCCACGCGACCGCAAATGGGCCTCGGGACCCTGAAATGTCCGATTCTCACCAACAACGACACGCGGAATCTTGTACAGCAGTAAAGCTCCGCTACACATGTCGCAGGGGGACAGCGTCGAATACAGGACCGCACGTTGGTAATCGCCGGCGCTCATCCTGCCAGCATTTTCAAGGCAATCCATCTCGGCATGCAGTATCGAACTCCCACGCTGAACTCGCCGGTTATGGCCTCGACCAACTATCTCGTCGTCAAGCACCATGACGGAGCCGATGGGAATTCCGCCGCTACTCAGGCCTTTCCTTGCCTCCTGGATAGCAGCATCAAGGTATTTCTTGTTCATAGCGCCTCAATTATTTGCGATGCTCTTTTCGAACTACCAGTTTCAAACCCGACCAGACTTCGTCGATAGCACAAACCTTTACGTCGACCAGCCCCACCGGCAATGCGATTTCGCGAATCGAATTTTCGGTTACCGTTGACGGAACACGCGACGATTTCTTTGGCCAGGACACCCAGATCGCACCGTTGGGTTGAATAGCACGCATCAAAGCCGGCAGTCTTGATTCGAGCTCGACGTACGACCGCGTAAATATATGCCAGATATCGATGTTCTTGGTGATGCGATCAGAAATCGCTACGTTCGCAGGGATTGGGTGAACCAATTCCAGATAGTTGTCGGGGGCCCCAGTCGTTCTAACGCGATAGCCCTCCTTGAAGCCGAGCTTCTTCGCAAGTGGCGTTCCAGAATATCCGGCCATATTACCCTTCGGTGACGTTGCGCTCATGACAGAACTACAGGCGACAATTATCGCAGCCCTGGCACATCATTTATTGTCGGTCAGCGAATTTTTCCTAGAGGATCGCGCCGATTGCCGTTTCTCGACAACTCGAAGAATTCGCTGAAATGACGGGCAATCGAGATGGTTCGCTTCGGGACATACCGCTGCATGCTGGAGGCCGTTGCGCATCGACGTCAAGCGCCGGATTGTCCTGTCAATTTCGGCCGCCTTCGCCGAGAGAAGGCCCCGATCGATGGACGTCTTACCACCGAGTGGAAACATGTTTCTGATCTCATCCAACGAGAATCCGGCCTCCCGGCCCAACATGATCAAGGTCAGGTGCTGAATAACGTCGGTGTTGAAGACTCGCCTGAGCCCATTGCGACCAATCGAACGAATAAGGCCCTTTTGCTCATAGAAACGCAGTGCCGAGACAGGAATACCCATCCGCCGCGAGACCTCACCAATATCGATTTCCGCCATGCTTGACCTAAAGTAGGCTTTAGGTTGTAGGCTACAAGCATTGGAAGGCCGGAACAAGATCAGAACCTGGAGTCCGGCCGATCGGAAATGCGGAGGAAGCTATGCAATTGAACTATCAGTACATTTTCAGCACGGTCTGCATCGGACTGGGGGCTACGCTGGTAACGGACCTGTGGGCGCTGATGATGACCCGTGTTTTCAAACTGGCCCCGGCCAACTACTGCTTTGTCGGACGATGGATTCTCTACATGCCCGGCGGTCGGTTTACCCATCAAGACATCGCGGCAACACTACCTAGGCAAGCGGAGTGTGCAACTGGCTGGATCGCGCACTACATTATCGGCATCGTATTCGCGTTCATGCTGGTGCTGTCCACCTCGGGCCGCTGGCCGGAAGATCCAGACTTAACTCCAGCACTGGTGTTCGGCATTATCACTGTGGCTTTCCCGTATCTGTTGATGCAACCCGCTTTCGGCCTCGGTATCGCCGCATCGAAAACACCCAACCCGACACAGGCCCGATTGAAAAGCCTGATGACACATGCGGTATTCGGTTTCGGTCTGTACATTTCCGCACTGTCTGTGCGCGTTGCGCAAAGCGCCGGCGCCTAACCGTCAATTCAGCAATCAGGATGAAAAGCATGGACGTTAATATCTGGGAAAAGCGATGGCTCAAGAATGATATTGGGTTTCACGAAGCCAGGCCGAATCCGAACCTGATCAATTACCTTGCCAATCTGAACCTGGCGAAAGGCAGCCGCATATTCGTACCGCTGTGCGGCAAAACGGTCGACATCCGATGGTTACTCCTGAACGGCTATCGCGTAGCCGGCATTGAACTCATCGAGCTGGCTGTTGATCAATTGTTCTCAGAGAACGGAATAGAGCCGGAAGTAACGCACATTGGCAAGCTCAAGCGCTTCAGCGCTACGAACATCGATATTTTTGTTGGCAATGTCTTCGATCTGGAAAAAGAGACACTGGGTGCTGTTGATGGGGTTTATGATCGGGCAGCACTGGTGGCTATACCGCCCGACAAGCGAGAAAACTACGCCGCGCACCTGACTCAAATTACCGATCACGCGCCACAGCTGGTAATTACCTGCGACTACGACCATCGCAAGATCAAGGGTTCGCCTTTTCCAGTCAGCGGCGAAGCGATGCAAGCGTGTTACGGCAAAGCCTACCAATTGGCCCTTGAAGAGCGGGCTGAAATACCGGGCGGCTTAAAGGGGATTAGCCCGGCGCACAGCGAAGTTTGGGTCCTGAAGAAAAATTCTCGTGGCAATCAGTAAGCGCAATCAGAGACTGATTGGACCAGGCGATTCGATTCGACGAACTCAGGACTTCAATATCAGATAGCTGCCTGCACCGATCATGAAACAGCCTGTCACTTTTTTCGCTCCCGATTGAAGACTTGTACCTGTTGCCAGATTCGTCAGCTTTCGAGCTGTAACTGCGTATGCGATCTTGACGCCACCGACCGCAGTAACCGTAATAACCACTATCACCATCAAAGTTGTCATTGAAACAGAGGTCAGATCAACGAAAACCGGGAAGAAACTGGCATAAAAGAAAATTGCCTTTACATCACCAAGCGTTAACAGAAACCCTGAGAAAAGGCTGATCAACAAATTCTCGTTCACTTTTGCTTCAGCAACGTCGTAGTCAACGCAATCTTTGGAAGTCAGCAGCGAAAATCCGAGCCACAACAGGTAACCGCCAGCCAGGACCTTGATCGCGACAAACAAGCCACCTGTCATTTCGGCGACTGCAGTCAGTCCGAGTATCGCGAGTGCAATGAAAACGAAATCGCCAAGAACAATGCCTATCGATACCGCAATACCATTCGAAACACCCAGGGTCGCGGAACGGGCAACAACAAGCGCAACACTCGAACTGGGCACTGCGGCAAGCACGACCATGGCGAAAAAAAGCGATGCAGTTTCGAATACGTTCATGTCAAGCTTTGGCCAGAGTTAGCAGCCGAAATCTTACCGCAATTCCAGCGATTGGCTCACCATAGCCAGGAGTCCCAACACTCGACCATGGACTGCCGCCACACCGGTAGAAAGCGTCTGCTACGCGGCATGGCCGTAATTCTTCCAGTAATTGCCAACATTCTTAGCTGAAACCCAGCAACCGACCAGCAAGCCTATCAAGAAGGGATAGTACATCGAACGCATTGGCAACCCCATCCACTCAACGCCGAAGAGATAGACTACAACGGCAGCAATCAACCCATAGAACCCGTACAACACTATATTTGCGAAGCAGATACAGAAGCTTATGCCCAGCCGCGTCAAAAGCGTGTGGGGTTGCTTTGGATCCTGTTTCGCCAGAAGTATTTCGACAAGTCTTATCACCATTTCCCAACTGACCTCACGTACATGTCATGCATTCAATCGTGAAACCCAAACAGGCAACACAGACTTTCGCGACGACGGCCGGAAACAGTCACTACCGACTTGCCAGGAAACCGGAAAGATTGTCAATTACGGTCTCAGCTTCTGAGATCTGGTCGTGAAGCATGTTTTTTAGAATTGATACGGTACTAAGCCAGTAATTCAGTGAAGTACGAATTTCCGGATTCGCCCGAAGGCGGGTAATAACCTCGAGACTCTGGTCTGCATTCGGTGGCGGTGCGCAGTCGCCGTTCAATGATTGCTTTCGACCCTGAACACTGAAGCACGCGGCCCACATATATTCTTGAGTACGAGCCGGTATCGATGAACGAATCAATTCGCGGAAGCGCGGGAGATCCGCCGATATTTTTCTGGCCTGGTCGCTCACGTTGTAATACGTCACCAACTCGTTTCGCAAGACCATATCGCGAGGCAGTCCGGTTCGTTTGATGTCTTCATACGAGGTCTGGTTCAACTCGACATCAATCCATTGAGACGCCTGAAAGATTGCGACCATCTCGGACCAGCACTGGTCTATGCACGGCCTGCCTTCCAGCACTTCCATCGCCGTGTATCCAAAACCGGTTACCGCCGCCAGCATTTCTACATTGTCGGTAAGGTCGACAACGTCAGTCTCAATATCCGTTCTTACTTTCTTCAGGAACTCGATTTCATGAGCATTCTCAGCCCGCACTTCCTTCCACTGATCAAGCTGCAGAGCGATCAGGACGCCTGCGATAACGAGCACGAGCTCAATAAAGAAAGCGGCCCAGTTCTGCTGTAGAAGTGAACTCGCGATTCGCTTAACAATCATTTGCGCTTTTCCGTAATTGGCGGGAAATCTGCCTGAAGGCAACAAAAACTACTGTCTGAACCTGGCATCCTGCCACTATTCTTCGCTTGTCGGAACGTCGCCGAGAACAGTGTCAACGTACTTGCGAAACTCCTCCCGCCCTTCGGTCAAACCAATGGCCCGCCAACGTGGGGCCCATTCCCTGACGCTCTTTGTGGTCGTTGCTTCAAAGAAATCGGCATCCATAAAGCCGCTCTGATACTGGTAGTGCTCGTTATCCCAATCGATCATTCGGGCCCGCAGATAGTGTTGGAGCCGCAAGTGATCGCCGGCGCTTAAACTTTCGACCGCCTCGAAGTCAGCGCCGGAGTTCGTTTGGGTCAGTATCGGTGCAAGGTGCTCGCTATCCGCGACAATAAGCAATTCACTGATCGCGTCAATTGCTCGGGCCTGGTAAGTTTCGGCCGACAACGCAGACTGTGTCTGCCGTAGTTCAATCACCAGCGCAATTAATGACGCGACGATTGCCAGAATTCCGATTAACTCCGCTGTGTCTTTCCAGGTTGATCTGATCATATGGGCCGCCGAATTTGGATTGGATACTGCCCTGCATGCGCGCCAGGGCGTACCGTTGTTTTGGGCCAGGAGCGGTCATTCTAGCGCAATCCTGGCGGCCGTCCCCGTTCTACCGCAAACAGCCGGTCACCCTGGCGAGCGAGCGGACTGCAACTGCGCTAGACTTGCAGACATGCTCGATCCGATTCGACCCAAATTCCCATTACTCTTGGTGGTCCTATTAGCGGTATCTGCTTGCGCAACGGATGCGCAGAAAAGACCGCTCTACTTCGATTCGGATACTGCCGGCAAGAAAGTGAAGCGGACGGAAATGCCCAGCTGCACCCCGCGTACAGAAACCGGGCCCGTCCTGTTGGACGGCAGATTGCCGGAGTATCCCAGGCGAGAGCACATTGCCGGACAGGTCGGGACCGTCGATATCCGATTCTTCGTTACCGAATCCGGTACGACGACCAGCGTCGAGACACTGCGCGCAACATCCCATCCGTTCTCAAGTGCTTCGTCCGGACGATTTGCAGATGAAGTTGAAACAGCTGTTGGCAAATGGACGTTCGAACCCGCCATCGACCAGGGCATGCCTGTTGCGGTGGTCTGTGCCCAAAGACATCAGTTCGACAATGATGGCTTTGGTTCAGTATCCATCATCCCGCTTCAAACCAGGCCGAAGGCTGGAGCTGACCAGAACTAGGCCTTCAGCCCGCAGAACCCAACCCAGCGAACACACATACGGCACGGACACAAAACAGCATCGGCGGCAGCTGGGGTGACAACGCGTCGTACTATTCGCTTGCCGGCCGCTTCTATTTTGGTAAGTAGTTAAGAACAATAATCATCACTGGCCCCGCATTTGCGGGGCCTTTTTTTGTGCCCGACCTAAAACCCGGCGACGCCCGTCGGCCACGCCGGTGAATCGCCAAGATCGTGGCCGTGTTCGCTTACGTGTTGAATAGCGGCATGCATTATTTCGAGCCCTTCACGAAGTACTGACTCATCCATGTTGAGCGCCGGGTACATTCGAATCGTATCCTCGCGATCACTGATCGCCCAGACACCGTGCTTCAACATCTGGTTACGAACGGCCCGTGCAACCCACCAGTTCTTTTTCTCCTGATCCGGTTCGGTTTCGTGAAAACTGACACCCATCAACAGGCCGTTGGCGCGTACCTGCCTGACGATGTCATACGACTCCCAGCTGCTCATGACCTCGCTCGCGACCCGTCCGAGGTGCGCCGCGTTCTCAACCAGGTTGTATCGCTCATAGAGTTCCAGGGTTTTGATTCCTGCCGCGCAACCCGCGGGCGTGCCCGCGAACGTGGAGCCGGAGGAAAAATCGTCGTTGTCACCAAGAATGTCGTCGCGTGCCGCAATGCCAGCGCAGGGCTCGATACCACCTGACAGGTTTTTTCCCACCACCAGTATGTCCGGTACGACATCGTAATGTTCGATGCCCCACATCTTTCCGGTGCGCCCCAACCCGGTCAGCACTTCATCGGAAACCATCAGCCAGCCGTTCTTGTCGCAGATCGCACGTATGCCCTTGAGGAAAGCGCTTGACGGAATCCAGTTGCCGCCCTCGGCGAGTCCCGGCTCGACCAGCACCGCCGCGATATTGTCGCGCGGCACCATGCTGTTCGGTATGTGGTTGTCGAGATACCAAAGGCAGAAGTCAACGTACTGATCCTGCGACATGCCGGCTGGCATGATGTCGCTGTACGGGTATGGTGCAATGATCGCGCCGCCCGACCAGGCTTCGAGATAATTGTGGTTCGTGCTTGCAAGACCACTCAGTATCTTGGCGCCGATGCTGTTGCCGTGGTAACTCGAGCTGAAGGTGATGACGTGGCGTCGCCGGGTGTGCGTCAGCGCCAGGTGAACGGCCGCTTCCGCCGCTTCGGTTCCGGACACCTCGTAGTTGAACCGTGACAGGGATGGGTCCGGCATGATCGCCAGCAGTTTTTCCGCCAGTTCGTACCGCAGCGGGTGATCGTAATGAAACCCGTAGCGCTGGTGCGCCTGATGCACGGCTTCAATAACCTCCGGGTGCGCATTGCCGACCGGGTTGGTTGCCCAACCGTTCTGAAAATCAATGTAGCGCTTTCCATCAAGATCCCAGATAAAATCGCCTTCCGCTTTGTCGATGATGATCTGCCGCGCTGCCCTGAAACCACGGCGCCCGGCCTTTTCCATCTCGGCATCGAATTTGAGGCCGTTGCGAAAAAGCGGAATCCCGCGTTCCAGCATTGCCCGTGTTTTTTCGCCCGGAAACTTGTCTGTCATGGAAACCTCGCGTGGTGCACTATAGGCCGCATTATAAGATGGAGTTGGACCGTGGTTGATCACAATATGAAATGGCTGGATGACCTGCCGCAGGCATTCCAGGTTTATCGCAATGGCCGTCCTGTCGACGAAGTCGAATGCATCGTTCCGGACTTCGCCGGCATGTCGCGCGGCAAGTCGATGCCGGTGCATAAATTTGATCCCGAGCACGAAACCTACCTGCCGGTTTCCATCTTTTACCAGACCGTAACTGGCACCGATGTCGAGATGGACATCGACAACCAGTGGGCCGAGGGCGACATGGTACTGAAGCCCGACATGTCGACGGCCTGCGGCGTACCCTGGGCGAAAGAGCCTACGCTGCAGGTCATTCACGATCTCCACACGCGTGACGGTACCCTGGTGGATATCGCGCCACGGCAGGTCTTGAAAAAAATCGTGGCCCTGTATGCACAACAGGGCTGGAAGCCCATTGTCGCGCCGGAGCTCGAGTTCTACCTGATCAAGCCGAACCTCGACCCTAACGAGCCGATCGAGGCGCCGGTGGGACGTACCGGTCGACGACCCACCAGCCGGCAGTCCTATTCCATGTCAGCCGTGGACGACTACGGCCCGGTGATCGATACCATTTACGACTTCGCGCAGGATGCCGGTCTCGCGATCGATACGGTCATCCAGGAGGACGGCGCGGGCCAGGTCGAAATCAATCTCACCCACGGTGATCCGGTGCTTCTGGCGGACCAGGTCTTTTGCTTCAAGCGCATTATTCGAGAGGCTGCACTCAACCACGACATGTTTGCAACCTTCATGGCCAAGCCGATGCGCGACCAGCCGGGATCTGCCATGCATGTTCATCAAAGCGTGGTGGATTTCAAGACGGGCAAGAATATATTCAGCACCGCCAAGGGCGATGCCAGCGAATACTTCATGCACTTCATCGGCGGTTGCCAGAAGTACCTGCCACAGGCTCTGCCCTTACTCGCGCCCTACGTGAACAGTTACCGGCGATTCGAAGCCGAAACATCCAGCGCACCGACCAATTTCGGCTGGGGTTACGACAATCGTGCGACCGGCTTGCGCGTACCGAATGCGAATGCAGAAAACCGCCGCATCGAGAATCGCGTTATCGGTGTTGACTGCAACCCCTACCTCGCAATCGCTACCGGCCTGGCCTGCGGCTATCTCGGCATGATGAACAAGATCGAACCCAGCGAACCGGCGGTTGGCGAACTCGAAACCGAAGACTTTGATATTCCAACCACGATTGACGAAGCATTGAGCTTGTTCGAAGAGGCCGATGAGGTCCACGATGTCCTTGGCCGGGAGTTCTGCATGATTTACGGCGAAGTGAAAAACGAAGAGGTGCGCCTTTTCCACCGCGAGATCAGCCCATGGGAGCGGGAGCACCTGTTGTTGAATGTCTAGTTACTTCGATGCATTCAAAGACTCATTGATTTCATCAATGCGCTCTATGGTGCTGAGATAGCCGGCTTCAATCGCCCGGTCGAAGGCTTTCCAGTTAAGCATGTCGATGCTCTGCACATCCGGGCGCAGGAGTATATTGCTCTGCTCGCGATTAGTCGCTGTCACGCGTTTCGTATTGACGCTGCCGGCGCTGAGGAGCAGTCGCAAGATGTTTGGCGCTCGACCACTGCGAATCAGCCTCAACCGCTCAAAGACCGACATTTCGTCGACATCGTCGCAGCTCGCCAGCGAGGACTCGCTGCCGACATCAACGCCGATCACCTGCCCGCAACCGAGGTCTCGCATCACATCGACCGGCAGGTGGTTTGCAACGCCGCCGTCGACCAGTATCTGACGGCCCGAAAAAACCGGCGGCAGTATGCCGGGTATCGCGATCGACGCACGCAGACAGCGCCAAAGCGTACCGGACCGATGCACAACCATACCGGACGTCACCAGGTCGGCGGAGATACAGAAAAACGGCAATACCAGGTCTTCGATATCAATATTACCGACCTCGCTGCGTAACAAACGTGATACGCGGCGCCCCGAAGACAGGGAGATTAGTGGCAAGGTGTAGTCGCCGATCGGATTTCGATCGACAAACGTGCGTCGATAGCGCTCGACGAGCTGGGCGTTGCTCCAGCCAGCCGCAACGCCCGATGCGATGATTGACCCGATACTTGTACCGCCGCAGTAGTCGATCGAAATACCGGCTTCCCGCAGCGCCTTTACGACCCCGATATGTGCAAAGCCACGTGCGCCGCCACCACTGAGAACTATCCCGACGGCGTTGCCGGTCAGCAAACGAGCAAGGCGCTCAATATCGCTGTCGGTGCAAACGTGATGGTGTTGCGCCACATCGCAAAGCGCGAGCCAGCCTTTCGCTACGCCGGGTCGCACGAGGCGCCGATGTTTGATCACCAGTTCCACCTGTTGCGAATCGGTTGGATTGCGGCCGGCGAGGGCCTGGCGGAACCAGGCTGATGGTTCTTCACGGGAATCGACAAGCAAGAGCAGCGTGTCCGCCTGTGCAATGCACTGTCGAGTCCATGCGGAAGTACTGTCATCCGCCACGAACACCACGTAGTCGCGACGCGCCTCGACCTCGTTGAACCATGCACTGGTATGTCGATCCACCCGGTCTCTGGCGAAAAGCTCTGTTTTGCCGTATTTGCCGATAGCGTCCGTCAGTGTTTGGGCGAATGCCAGTGTTTGCGCGACAGGGCCGTTGCTCAGGACGGCAAAAGTCCTGGATGACAGTCGCGAACGCTGTACTTTTTGCGCCTGTTTCAGCCGCTGGACCGCGAGGCGCGCAATGTGCAACATTGCCGAGGGATAGACCTGCGCCAACGCATCGAAAGCATCTTTGGAAAACCGCACAAGCTCCGTGTCACGAACGCTCTTTACGGTCGCAGTGCGAAGCTCCCCGGAAATAAGGGCCCCTTCACCAACCGTCTCGCCGCGCTGGATTCGGCCGATCAGTTTCGACTGGCCATTCGCACCGGTCCGGTAGGCACCGAGAGCGCCGCTGGTTACGGCATACAGCGAATCCGCTGGCTCCCCCTGTTCAAACAGGACTTCCCCGCTCGGCAAGCAGAACCATTCGAGTTGGTCTGCCACTGCCAGCAGTGTCGCCGGTTCGAGATCGCTGAATACCGGCAACGATGCCAGCACCGCAAACGTGTTGCGGTCGATGCTGGTATTGGGCGGAAAATCGGCGGTCATAATGTCATCGGCTAATCGAAGCGCTTCCCCTTGTGCTGCAGCCAGCCATCAACATGACGCCGCTGTGGGTCCTTGTGTGTCCAGTGAATAACCCCGCCACGATCATTGGTCTCGAACTGACCGAAAAATGAAACAGTATCGCCCACGGACAAGCCGGAAACGCGCGGGGCCAGGTCGATATTGTGCGCGACAAGTACCGAACGACCCGACGCGAGCTCCAGGATAAAGCGCTGGTGCCGGCTGCCGTCGTTGTCATCGGACAGAATTCGGATAACAGTGCCATTACCGCTTACCTGGCTGCCAGCACGCCAGCCGCTGTCGTTGCTCGATGTGGCTTGCGCTGTGGCGGGGCGACTTTCTGCGGTTGGCTCATGCTCATAGCCCAGATAGGCGGCGACCAACAGTACTAAGAACAGAGCCAGTTTCTTCATCTTACGAACCTTACATCTCAATTTTTTCCAGCACCAGCTGATGTTGCTCAATTGGCGTTCGCCATTCGGCAGCGGGACGCGGCGCGTTTTCATGCGTCACGGGCCTAGACGAACTCGACGCCGTCATAGCAGCATCGGCCGTAACTCGCGCCCCGATCGGGCCAAAAAGCTGCCATACTTTCCCTTTTTGACACCTCACCCAATCAACAGGTAAGAAACCTTGAGCGGACTGCTTGACGAACTCAAACGCCGCAATGTCGTTCGCGTCGGCATCGCCTACGTGTTGATCGCCTGGCTAATCGCCCAGGTCGCGGAACTGGCACTTGATAGTTTCGAGGCTCCCGGCTGGGTTATCAAAACCGTATTGCTGCTGTTGGCGCTGGGCCTGCCGGTCACGCTGTTTTTTGCTTGGGCGTTTGAGATCACACCGGAGGGTCTTAAGAAAGAAAAAGACGTGGATCGCAGCCAGTCGGTTACGCACGACACGGGCCGCAAGCTCAATACGCTGATCATCGGCGTACTGATCCTCGCTGTTGGCTTGCTGCTTGCCGACAAGTTCCTTATGCAGTCCGAAGTGACTACCGAAGACAGCGCCACTGCACCCGCCGCAAAGGCGGCCGAAACCAATTCAATTGCCGTGCTGCCGTTTGTCGATATGAGTCCCGATAAGGACCAGGAATATTTCACGGACGGCCTGACCGAGAACCTGTTGCATGCACTGGCACAGATCCGCGAACTCAAAGTGGCGGGCCGCACATCGTCCTTCGCATTCAAAGGCAAAAATACTGACCTCCGCGAGATCGGCCAGCAACTCAATGTCGGCAGCATTCTCGAGGGCAGCGTGCAAAAATCCGGCGGCAATATCCGCATCACGACGCAGCTCATTAACACTGAAGACGGCTATCACCTTTGGTCAAAGACGTTTGACCGGGACCTGGCAGATATTTTCAGCGTACAGGACGAAATAGCGGGCGCGGTTGCGGGCGCTCTGAAGAAAAGCCTGCTCGGCGACGGGTCGGTCGCTGCCAGCACCGACAATCTTGAAGCCTACAACGCCTATCTGTTTGGATTGTCGTATTACTACAAGACATCGCAGACTGAGTGGGACAAAGCGATAGAACAGTTTCAGACTGCGCTGGATATCGACCCCGACATGGCACTTGCGTGGGCGGGACTCTCGCGAGCGTACTCTCAGAAAACGGGGTTCAGCACCAATTTCGAGGTCGGTTTCGGGCAAGCGCGCGAAGCCGCCTTAAAAGCCATCGAACTGGACCCCAAGCTTGCGGACGGCTACCTGGCGCTAGCCGAAGTGCAGCGTTCGTTCGACTGGGACTGGCATGGTGCGCAGGCATCGCTCGATCGCGCAGCCGAACTACGCCCGGGTGATCCGGACATCGTCGCCGGCCTGGCCCTTCTGAATCATATTCACGGCGACCCGGAAAAGGCGATTGCGGATATTGAGGCGGCCCTGATGCAGGACCCGCTCAATGTCACGTTGCTTCGAGGCTATGTCGGGTCCCTGACTTACGCGGGCCGAACGGATGAAGCACTGGGTAGGGCGCAGTGGATGGCGAAGACGCTTCCAGATGGTGGTGCGATCAATTACACGTTAAGCAACGTCTACCTGCGACGCGGCGAGCTCGAAAAAGCATTGGCCGCGATTCAAGCGGAAACTTT
>JAUHYO010000348.1 GCA_030426325.1 Gammaproteobacteria bacterium
CGGCAGCGCCCGGCTACCTTCTGGCGGCACCATCAGTCGAACATTGAGCACGATCGTTCCGGGCTCCTGCTCGCACGGTGTCGCCAGAGAGTATGCCCGTCGACTCTCGGACTTGTTGACGCTGATGGCAGGGGCCCCGACGGCCTCGCACGCTCTACTTGCTTCGGGGGTCAACTCGAGCTTAGCGTAATCAAGCTTGTAGGGTGGTATCTTTACGTGGACATAGCAACCGGCTGCATAGTCAAAGTCGTTCACAGGTAGTCGCAGACGAAGTTCGCGGATAAACGGTGTCAGGAATCGGCATTCGGCTACCTCAGCCGTGAGTTCCTGTGCGGACAGCACATCGTCGGAAATTCCAACGACCATATCGCTCGCAACTTCGGCTTGACAGGACAACCGGATTCCCTTTTTCCGTTGGGACTCTGACAACAAACGGCGATCCGCCGCCGACTCAGGCCAATCCGGTCCGAGGTTCACGACGCAGAGCCCGCAGGTTCCGCCACCTCCGCAGTTTGACGGCAATACAATGTCGTCCCTGGCCAATTCGTCGTAGAGACGGCCACCGACGTGCGAACTCACGCGCGCGACAACCTCACCATGCGGCGCGCACACTGCGATTTGCGCCGGGGATCGCCACCACCCGCCCGGCACCAATGCAAGAAAATCCTCGCGGCGAAAGCTATCGAAGAACAGGACCACGCCGGTGATCGAAAACCAGGCGGCAATCAGTGAAACCAGAATGACAAGGGCGTTATTGAAATCTTCCCGCTCTTTGTAGTCCATGATGTGCAGCATCCAGAACACATCAAAAAGTCGCCACGTATCATTGCGACGCTCGAGTATTCTCCCGTCATCGGCTGCGACGTATAGCGTCGTCGCCTCATCGTCGTCGAACGCAACGCGCCACGCGTCGCCCGAATGGCGGCGAATCTCCATGCTCGGTGCCTGAACCGGTTCGATCGAGACGATTTGTCCGGGCCCCGAGTAGTCCTCCTCCGCCAGTGCCGCGGCATCTTCGGCGGTAACGACGATTCGACGGCCGGATGTTGCATCAAACAGCTGCGATCCGCCGGCAGTCTTTACCTGGTATGCAGTACGACCAAGATGCGACCTTAGTGAGATATCAAAGATCGGTGCAGCCAAAGCGGCTCTCTCGAGAATGTCCCCGACATCCAGAACATTGCGCGAAGATGAGGAGACCGGCGCCACGTTTGCGACCGCCCGATAGTGATGTCCCTGCACGTGTTCGTGGTCGAGCAGGCCCATCATCAAACCGCTCAGCATCCAGATACCAACCTGGATTCCGATCGCAAGCCCGATCCACTTATGGAGTCTTCGGAACCAGATCATGACTATCACTAATTGTTGAGTCGTCAACCGGTATGACTGCCTGTTGACGTTTCTTCAGGCTATAGAACAGCAGCCAGACACCGGTTAAAGCGAACAGGAGTCCGACGAACGCAGCCACTCGGAGTAAATTGTTGTTGAAGTCCGTACGATTCTCGTAATCCATGATGTGGAACATCCACAAGAAGTCGTACAGACGCCAGAACGTATGGCGTCGAGTAATCAGCTCTCCTGTTGTCGGCGATACATAGAACGTTGTTTCAATCCGGTCGTCGAATCGCACCTGCCATAGCGGCAGCGGGCGTGACTGGATTTCAGTTGGCCGGGCGTCATCGTCGTCAAGCAGCACAGCAGTAGCGATCTCGCCGTCGCCCGCGTAGTAGTGTTTGGCCAGCAACATGGCCTCACTGCGATCGATCGGCGTGCGTTCCGCCCCGGTTGTGGCATCCAGAAGCGTGCTGCCCTGCGCGGTCTTGACGACATAGTGCGGGTGGCCGCGTCGCGCGACGAACTGAACCTGCGTGGCCTGTGGATATCGCTCGAGAATGTCGCCCATTGGATAGAGGCCGGGCAGATCGCGATTGACAGGCTCGACGACGTTCCTGACCAGCGGATCGCCATGGATGAAATCGATGTCGACCGTCGCCATGTAGGCACCGCTGACCATCCAGAACATGGCCTGAATACCGACGATCAATGCGAGCCACTTGTGTGCCTTGCGAGCAAGAAACGGCGCTTTCATGATTTTATTCCCGATTGCATTATGTGACTCACGTTCGGTACCCACGCAGCAGCGCGCACCTAGCTCGCCGCGGGGCGGCCGCCGCCGCCCCGCACACTACCCGTAGTCATTACTGCCAGCGGTACGTCAGCCGAGCGTAGCCACGCCGTCCGGTGAGGTCGTACGTCATCGTATCGGTATTGGCATCCGTCCAGGACGCGACGTAAGGGGCGCCCTCGTCGAACAGATTGTCGATTCCGACTGCAAGCCGCATGCTGTCAGAGAATTCGTACGTCGCCTGCAGATAATGGTAGACAACGGAATCGATCTCCGCACCGATCGCTGGTGGCTCGGCATTGAAGTCGTCGCCTTCACCGATAACCTGTACGGAATAGGTTCCGCCCCATCTTTCCGCACCGACATTCAGCGACATGTAAGAGCGAAAACGGGAATAGCCTCCGTTGCCGCCACCAATGTGTCCATCCAGAACGATGGGTGCCGCACCGGAAAACGGTGTGATTTCGTACTCGTTCAATAGCGTAGTCTTGAAATCGAAAGCAGCGGGCAGATCCATCAAGTCGAAGTTATAGGTCAGCCCGAAATCAATGCCTTTGATGGTTTCCAGCCCCGAGTTGACGGGTTGCGCCGACAGGAAATTGACGTCCCCGCTCAACGAGCTCCGCGTAAAATGCGCTGGAGAACAGAATTCATGGGCAAGATTCGGCGTGTTGTAGCAAACATCAAGCTTGGTCGAACCGGGAATTTGCGTAATCGCGTCCTCGATTTCGATGTCATAGTAGTCGAGTGTCAGCGCCAGACCTTCCAGGAACGACGGTTCGTAGACGACCCCAAGAGTAAACGTATCGGCACTCTCGGGTTCGAGCGCGGTATTGCCACCCACCGTTGTCAGGATCGTGTTCCCGAGCTGCATGAAGCCCACAGGCACGCCATCGGCCTGACAGTTCTGGTAGACAACGTTACTGGGATCCAGATCGCTCCAACCCGAACACGGATCGGTCGTTGTCAGGTTGCCCTCAGCGACGCCGCCGAACAGTTCATTGACGTTCGGCACTCTGAAAGCGGTCGACAGGTTCGCACGAATCTTCAGATCATCAATGATCTGCCAGTTGAGGCCGATCTTGAAGTTGTCGTCACTGCCAAAGGTTTCATAATCTGAGAATCGAAACGCCAGATCGAGGTTGAGGTTTCGGGCAAGCGGCGCATCGACCAGTATCGGCAGGCTCGCTTCAACGTAGAACTCGTCGGACTTGACCGTACCCGAAATCGGGTCGGCCGCATTCGTATTGGCG
>JAUHYO010000023.1 GCA_030426325.1 Gammaproteobacteria bacterium
AGACCCTGGAAGACGCGCCATCGACCGAGTTCACGTTTGAACCGGACGATACGGTCAGCATGGTGATCGTCGACTCGCCGCTGCTCGATGAATTGTCCGAGATCGGAAAAGCGTCGTCTGACGTCGCGCCGGAACCGGAACCGGAACCCGAACCCGATCTGGACTTTAGCCTGGACCTGGAGCCGGAGCCCGCGCCGACACAGGAGCCCGAACCCGAACCCGAGCCTGAGCCCGAACCAGAACCCGAGCCCGAGCCCGAGCCGGAACCGGAACCAGAACCCGAGCCCGAGCCGGAGCCCGAGCCGGAGCCCAAGCCGGAGCCCAGGCCCAAACCGGAGCCCGCCGTGGCCGCGCGGCCGAGCGCCGATGTGCGCCCGATCCGATCGCCGGAGCAGCGCCAGGAATTTGCGCGAATCGATGCCGAATTGCTCGAGGATCTGTTGAATGCCGCGGGTGAGATCAGTATTTACCATTCGCGGCTGAGTCAGCAGGTCAATACCTTCGAGTTTCACGTCGAAGAACTTGAACAGACCATTTCACGCCTGAAAGAACAGCTTCGAAAACTCGAAAATGAAACCGAAGCACAGATTATGCACAGCCACCAGGACACGATGGTGGCCCGGGACTTTGATCCGCTGGAGCTTGATCGCTATTCGACGATCCAGCAGTTGTCACGAGCACTGGCGGAATCGGCGAGTGATCTGAGTAGCCTCAAGGACTTGTTGCAATCCGTTACCACGGAGGCCGACGGCCTGTTGGTGCAACAGTCTCGAGTCACTGCCGAACTGCAGGACGGCCTGATGCGTACCCGCATGGTGCCGTTCGAACGGCACGTAGGACGCCTGACCCGGCTCGTACGCCAGGTCGCCGAGGAGTCGGGCAAACGCGCCGAACTCGTGGTTGAAGGCGCGTCCGGCGAACTCGATCGCCAGGTACTCGACAAGATGTTGCCACCGTTCGAACACATGCTGCGCAACTCGATCGTGCACGGCATCGAGAGTGCGGCAGAGCGACAGGCGGCGGGCAAACCGGCGACCGGCCGGATCGCTATCCGCCTGCATCGTGAAGGCGCGGAAATGGTTATCGACGTCGCCGATGATGGCGCCGGTCTGAACGTCGATGCGATTCGGCGCAAAGCCTACGAACTGGATTTGCTGAAGCCCGATAGCAAGGTGAATGACGAAGAGATCATGCAGCTGATACTGACACCGGGGTTCAGTACAGCGACATCGGTCACACAATCTGCGGGACGCGGTGTCGGCATGGACGTCGTGGCCAACGAAGTGAAAAAACTCGGCGGTTCGCTGCGAATCAGTTCAGTTACCGGACAGGGCACCAATTTTACCGTGCGCCTGCCATTTACACTGGCCATCACCCAGGCGCTGATCGTTCGCACCGGTGAAGAGGTTTATGCGTTGCCGCTGCCGACCGTCGAAGGCGTCGCCCGGATTCCACGCAAAGAGCTGGAAAGCATGCTGAGCCAGACGGAGCCCAGCTACCAGTATGGCGAGCAGTCGTACAAGTTCCGTCACCTCGGTATGTACCTCGGCGGACAGGCGGCGCAATTGCCGGAAGACGAAGCGTTTATACCGGTTATCCTGGTCCAGGCCGGAGAATATTCCGCCGCGTTGCTGGTCGATGAAATGCTCGCCAGCCGCGAGATCGTGGTCAAGGCCGTGGGTCCGCAACTGGCGGGTATCCGCGGTATTTCGGGCGCCACGATTCTCGGTGACGGCAGTATTGTTTTGATCCTGGATATTCTCGCGTACGTGCGCTCCGGTGCACCTGTCGTTGAGATCAGGAAAGCGGCGCCGACACCGGTCGACGATCGGCCCCTGGCGCTGGTTGTTGACGATTCAATCACCGTGCGGCGCGTGACAGAGCGCTTTTTGCAACGCAACGGCATGCGCTGCGCGACGGCAAAAGACGGACTGGATGCCATTGCCGTCATGCAGGATGTCAAACCGGATGTCATCCTGCTCGATATCGAAATGCCGCGCATGGACGGATACGAGTTCGCATCGCACGTGCGCAATGATGCGCGTATGGCGGATGTGCCAATCATCATGATCACCTCCCGCGTTGGCGACAAGCATCGTGCGCGAGCAATCGAGTTGGGCGTAAACGACTACCTTGGCAAGCCCTACCAGGATACGCAGTTGCTCGAAGCAATTCGCCGGCAACTGGAAGAAAGAGGGATCAGCCTGTCATGAGTAACTCAGCCGATGAACTGTACAGCCTGCTGGTGCCGTTGTCGGAGGATCGGCTGATTGTGCCGCGCGCCTGCGTTGCCGAGGTCGTGCGTTTCGCGCATGCCGAGAAAAAAGAAGGCGCACACAGCTGGATGCAGGGCACGATTAACTGGAACGGTCGCCCGCTGCCGGTTGTGTCATTCGAAGGCGCGATCGGCAAAGAGGTGCCGGTTGCGACGGGCCGAACGCGAGTGGTCGTGTTTTACGCTATCACCGGTGAGCTCAAGTCGGGCTTTTTCGGCGTGCTGACCCAGGGCTTTCCGCAATTGGTCCGCGTGAACCGGGACGTTTTGAAGCTTGAGGCAAAAGACGGCTGGCCCGAGGGTTCGCCGGTTCTGTGTCGCGTCAAAATGATCAACGAATATCCGATGATCCCGAATCTCGAGCAACTCGAGAAGATGCTGGCAACGGAACTGCTGCAGGCCTGAGAGCCTGCTACCGCATGTCACCCCAATGAGACTGCATCACGGCGAGAGCCGCGGGTGCGGCCGATTCTGTACGCAATATACGCGGGCCAAGCGAGACAGCTTTGAAACCCATCGCATCCGCATCGTCGTATTCGATGTCGCTAAACCCGCCTTCGGGACCGACCAGGATGCAAACCTTGGTTTTTGGCGCAGCAATACTGGCGAGCGGCGTGGCGGCGCCGGGTGCAAGTATCAGCTCGGCATCCACTCTCTCCGGTTTGTTGCCGAACCAGTTCTTTAGAGAGACAGGGGAATCGATCAGGGGCAAGCGGGTGCGTCCCGACTGCTCACAGGCGCTGGCCGCAATTTTTTGCCAGTGATCGCGTCTTTTTTCGGCACGTTCCCCGTTGAGTTTGACGACGCCATACTCTGTCAGGACGGGCGTAATTCGTTTGACGCCAAGTTCCGTGGCCTTTTGAACGACAAAGTCCATCCGTTCACCCCGGGAAATGCCCTGAACCAGGTGAACCTTGAGTACGGATTCAGTGCCTGCATCAATGCTGTCGCCAAGTTGCAGGACAACCCGCGACCGCTCAATACTCTGAATGTGTCCGGGCCATTCCGGGCCATCGCCGTTGAAGACACGCAATGCATCGCCCACACGCGCGCGCAACACCTTGCCGAGATATCGCGCCCGATCCCCCGTCAGTTCGATCTCGGCGCCGTTGATCAATTCGCCGGAAACAAATAGCCTCGTACTCATGCCCTTGAAATCATGCCTGAAGCGACAGTGACGATCGACTATACCGTGAATACCGAAACCGGGCTCATGTCGCCGGCGCGCATTTGCCTGAGTCCGAACCGTGACGCCAGGCCGGCCGATACTGCAATCAGCCTGATTGTCGTGCACGGTATCAGTCTGCCGCCGGGTCAGTTCGGTGGCGGGGAAATAGAGGCCTTGTTCCAGAATCGACTGGACTGGGATGCGCATCCCTACTTCGGGGAAATTCGGGGAATGGAAGTTTCGGCACATTTGTTAATCCGGCGCGACGGGGAGCTCATCCAGTTCGTGCCTTTTTCAGAGCGTGCCTGGCATGCGGGCGCGTCGAATTTTCGCGGACGATCGCGCTGCAACGACTTTTCGATCGGTATCGAGCTCGAAGGCGAGGACCACACGCCGTATGACGATCGTCAATACCGGGTGTTGCCGTCGGTGCTGCAGGCCCTGCTACAGGTCTATCCGGGGACTTCGGCACGAGAAATCGCGGGCCATTGTGATATCGCACCGGGGCGCAAGGTCGATCCCGGCCCTGCTTTCGACTGGCTGCGCTTGTATGATGCACTTGGGAGTACACATCGAGACTGACATTTCATGAACCTGATCGCGCTGCTTATCGGACTGGCTATCGAACGCCTGGCGACCCACCTGTTTCACTGGCGTCGCCTGAGGTGGCTGGATCGCATTATCGACGCCGGGTTCCGGCAGGCTCAGCGTGTCAGCAACTGGCCTGCGCTGATACCCGTCATCGCACTCGCGATCCTGCTCGTATTACCGGTGGCGGGCGTCATCTACAGCCTCGGCGGGACATTGCAGGGATTCACGTACCTGATACTGGCGATCGTCGTTCTGCTGTTCTCGATCGGTCCGAAGGATATTGGCGAAGAGGTCGCTGAGTACTGCAAGGCACTCGAATCCGAAGACGAAGAGCAAATCGATATTGCCTCGAAAGCGATTATCGAGGGTGACGTACCCGGTGATGCACGTGAACGCATTGACCGCGTTGAGGCAGCCGTTTGTGTGCAGGCCAACAATCGACTGTTTGCCGTCATTTTCTGGTTCGTTGTACTGGGCCCATTGGCGGCCTGGGCTTACCGGGTGACGGACCTGATCCGGCGACGCGCGGTATTTACGGCCGCAAGAGATGAACAGGAGAATGGCGGCCTTATCCAGATTCGCAACGCAGCCGAATGGGTCCACGGTTGGCTGGCCTGGATTCCGGCGCGCCTGACATCGTTCGGTTATGCGACAGCGGGGAACTACGACGATGCAATTGCGGCGATGCGAGCGCCAACGGAAGACCGCGATGCCACAACGGCAGAGCACAGTGAGCACCTGCTCGCGCGAGTCGGCGTTGCAGCGCTGGCGCTTGAAGACCGCGCCGACGAGAGCGTTACCGAACGCGCCATTCGCGGCGCAACGGCGGCCAACAAACTGGTGTTTCGGCAACTCCTGATCTGGGCCGTCATCATCGCCGCCATGACCCTGTACGGTTTTACACGGTGACGCTGACGATCCGTCCTGCCATTGCAGCGGATCTCGATTCTGCAAAACATCTGCTGCACGATGCGGGTTTACCGACAGCTGACCTGGTCAGCGAACACATCGCCATTACCGCCGAGAAGGACGACACAATACTGGGCGTGATTGGCCTAGAGTCATTCGGCGATACGGCGTTGCTGCGCTCGCTGGTCGTGGCCCCACAAGGGAGAGGGAGCGGCATCGGACCCGCCCTGGTCGCCGCACTGGAGACCGCCTGTGCCTGCGACGGTGTGAGCGAAATGTGGTTGCTGACCATCGATGCCGACGCATTCTTCGCAACGCTTGGCTATGAGGTTCGGGATCGACACGATGCGCCCAAGGCGATTCGGACAACGAAGGAGTTTTCTGGTCTTTGCCCCGCTGATGCGGTGCTGATGTCAAAGCGTATCGCACGTCTAGGCGCATAAATACTCCCAGCTAGAGGGTGACGAGATTTTTGCCGACCGATTTCAGGATGGAAAACTCTTCCGGATCTGCAGTGTCGGTCTCCTCCGCCGGTCTTTTCTGAAACAAATCGAACAGGGGTTCGCCGTTGATATCGGCGTCGAACCACCGCGGGTGGACCGGGGTCCGCTGCCCCGGGCCGTTCTGCGGCAGCTTTAACAGCACTGCCGGCCGGCGGTTTGGCGGCTCAACCGGGCGGGAATCAAACCGGGGCCCAATGCCCGACAGCGACGGCAGGTTGGGCTTGATTGTGTCCTGGGCATATTCAGTCAGGTCCAAAGGCGGGGCGAATGCGTCCGGGTTCTCGGCGGGAGGCAGGTCAATCAGGTTGCCGGGGCGCACCGAACGCCCGTACAGGGAGTCGTGTTCGAGGCGTATCTCGAGCTTGCTATCCCAGTTGCCGAGATTGTCCAGGTAGTGTCCTGACCGGGTATCGATATAACTGGCATTGACACTGATCGTCCCGGTCGTGCCAAGTTCCATGCCGCCTTGCTCGGCTAAAACCACGCGTTGGTTGTCCACCGATCCTGACCCGTCCAGTACTTCACCGTGCGGTGCAACGAAGTAGCTTTGTATCACCGCGCCGCTGTCACTCGTGATGAGTACCGTGTTGCCGTTTTCATCGAAATGATAGAACTGGCGGCTACCAGCTGGATTGATACGGTACAACAGTCGGCCGTCAAATGTGTGCACGTAGTACCAGAGATCGTTGCCCGCGTTGTCGCGCTCAATCGAAATGCGCGGATGCTTGAGCGCGTAGTTCTGCACGTAAGTCCGCTCATCGGATGTTGCCGCTACGCGTGTGATGCCGCCGAGCGCGTCGTAGCCGACGACGACGTTCTCCGCACCGTCCTGCGATGCGACCAGTCGATTCAGCGCGTCCCAGGTGCGGGAACTGGCGCCGCTGGTGAGCTGATTGCCGCGCGCATCGTAGCTGCCACTGTCGATCTGCGATGCGAGGTTGTAGGAAAAATTTCGATCTACACTCGGCATGCCGGTCGGCGTCGGTAACGTCCGGTCAACCGAATCGATGCGGCCGAATACGTCGCGGTTCACGGTGATTGCACCGATTCCGCCGATGCTGATGCTGTTGATGCGTTGTGCGCGATCGTAGGCATAGACTGTTGTAATTCCGTTCGGGTAGGTGAGTGTGTCGACCTTGCCGATGTCCGTCGGGGTTAGCAGGGTCTCGGCGCCGAGCCAGTCGCGAACGAGCACGACGTCGCCACGACCGTTGTACACAAAATCGACGAACCGGCCGCTCGCAAACGTCGTTCGGCTTACACGGTCGTCGCTGTTGTATTGAATACCGATACCGTTGTTGTTGCCGACTTTGCCGGTCACGGTCCGTTCGATCACCAGGCCCGTGCCGCCGATCACCAGGCCCTCGGGCGTCGAGTCGATTGCGACATCGGTGCCGTCATTCCCCTGGATTCGACCGGGCAGACCACTGCTGGCGTAAGTCACGGTAACGTCGAGACCGTCCGCGTAGCTCACGTTGTCGATCCGGTTCTCGGCATCGCGTCCGAACGCGGTAATGTTGCCGAGCGGATCGGTGACAGTGTCCAGCAAGCCGTCGTTCCCGTTATCCCGCCGCCAGCTGCCACCGAGCGGGTCGGTGTACCGGGCAATGTTGCCGTAAACGTCGCTGTCGAACAGGCGTGCGACGCCGGCCGGCGTGTCGACGACACGCTGCACGTCGCCACGCAGGTTTCGCTCGATCGTATTGACGCGGTCGAGCGGGTCCGTTGCGCTGACAAACCGGCCCATCGCGTCGTAGGTCACGCCAAAGCGCTCCGGTCCGTTGATAATTGCACTGAGCTTGCCGCGCGGATCGTTGTATTCGTAGGAAATCGTCTCGCCGCCCGGGCGTGTCAGTGTCGCGAGCCGGCCGTCGGCAGTGTGGGTCAGCTGCCAGATGCGATTGTCGGCATCGCGATAGCTTGCGATGCGGCCATCGGCGTCATAGCCGTAGGTGCGGTCACGGAAATTCGGGTCGGTGACAGTTACGAGGCGTCCGAACCCGTCGTACCCGAATGTCCAGGTGCCGGTACCGGCACGGTTCAGTGCCGCGAGTCGACCTGCGCCGTCGTAGGTATACGCTTCGAAATAGCCATCCGAGCGATCGATGCGCGCGACACCGCCGGCCTGGTTGTAGCTGTAGTCAAGGACGCTGCCGGTACGGTTCCGCACCTGGTCGGGAACTGATCGTGTACTGTAGACGTACTCGGTGCTGCGGCTGCCAAACGAATCGATTGTCGGGCGCAGGAACTCATCGTATGAGAATTGCCGTTCGTTGTTGTTCGGATCGAGAATCGAGCGCAAGGTACCGTCCGGAAAATAATCGAATGTCGCTACGCCGCCGGCTGCGTTTTCCGAACGGGTCAGGTTGCCCGCCGCGTCATAGTCGAAGATCCACGAGTTGTCGAGCTCGTCGATCACCAGTTCGATGTTGCCGCGCGGATCGAAGCCATACACGATCGTTCCGGTGTTCGGCAGCGTGATGACGTCGAGGTCCCAGAAGTCCGCACCATCGACAACCGAGTCGAGCGTGTAGCTTACCGTCGTGTCGAATCCGCCAGGCTCCGTTATACGGCCAATGTGCCCGGACTGGCTGTCGTAAGACCAGGTCGTTGTTCGACCGAGCGGATCGACGACGCCGACGCGGCGCCCGGCACTGTCGTAGGAATAACTCGTCATTGCGCCCAGCGGCGACACGACCAGCGTGAGGCGGCCGGCGTTGTCGTGTTCCAGCCGGCGCTGGCTGTTGTCGGGTTGCAGTACCGCTGTCTGGTCGGTCGCGTAGAGGTAGTCGAAGCGGCCGCCGTTGGTAACGTTCGCTGCTGCTACCCGGTCTTGTGCGTCGTATTCCCAGGTGCGCTCGATGAAAGCGTCGGCGGTTCCCGCGCCGACCTCGATCGATGTCAAGAGTCCCGGGTTGTCGTAGGTGTAGGCGGTTACGACGCCACTCGGCGAAGTTGCGGATACCAGTATGCCGTTCTGGTAGTCGAATGTGGTTTCGAGGGTAGTGCCCTTGACGAGCGAAACACGCTCCAGTTCGCCGCCAGGCGTGTAGGTAAACGACATCGCACCGCTGGCGCCGTCCGTCACGGCCGTCAACAGGCCGGCAGTGTAGGTAAGCGAATGCCGATTGTTGTTGCGGTCTTCGATCCACTGCAGCCGTGTCGTGATCCGGTCGAACATGTAACGCAGTCCGCTGTCGCGGTCGAAAAACACGTACTCGAAGTTGACGAGTGCAAGCCCGACATTGGCCCACGTGGGCGAAGCCAGCGTGTACGCGATACCGTCATAGTCAAATACGTACTCGCGGCCGCGATAGTCGACGACGCGAATCTGGTCGGCATTGGGGCCGAAATCCTGATCCAGGCGCCATTCGTAGTTGTGCGTCCAGTTACGGCCGAGCGCACCGCCGACGGTTCCCTGTGACCACAGGTTGGACGCGTAATAGCGCCGGAATGCCATCGGCATTTGTGTATCGATCGACAGGTCGGTCGTTTCATGCACCAGTTCGCCGATGAATGCGTTGACGTTGCCATCGGTAAACCCGGCGAACGGCGTGCTGGCGGTGGTCTGCGGCGGTGGTGTTTGAGTCAGCCTGAGAATGACGCCGTTCTCGCCGACAACAAATGCATCGTCGACACCGAAGCCGAAAATAGCGTGCAACTCCTCGAGTGGACGGTCGAGCACGGTGGTCCATGCATCGCTGCCATTGCCGTCATAGTACGCGATGCGGCCTCGTGCGGCGAAACCGCCGTTGCCGACGGCAAAAACATTGGATGCGGAGGTGCCCCAGACATCGTAGGCGGTGTCCATGACGTTGATGGATCGCCATTGGGACGTCGTGCGGATGTTGTCACCCTGGAATCGACGCGATTGTCGGCCGACAACGAAAATGTCGGTGTCGTCGACGGCGTAAACGGCGTGCGTATCGTAATCGCCAACATTGCGAAAATTGGCGAAAACACCGCCATCAACCTGGTCGGTGCCGGTCGTCGGGCGGGAGGCCGTGATGATCGACGCAGCCGTGCCGCCGATACCCTGCATCGCGGCATTCGGGGTCAGCGATGCATTCAGGTTGTCCCTGAAACTCTGCACCGTCCACGCGGAGCCGTCCCAGTACCATGCGCGGCGTCCGGCCAGTACCCAGAGATTTTCGCCGGGACCGGCGGTCCAGACATCGGCGTAGTGCCCGGTCGCATCGGCGGGCCCCGTGAAAGGCGACCAGGTCGTGCCGTCGTAGTGCAGCAGCGTAAGGTTCGCGCCGACCGCGTAGACGTCGCTGGCACCGTATCCGTAGACGGCCGACAGGGATTCGGTGGTTCCCGACGCCATCGGCGTCCAGGTGTTGCCGTCAAAATGCAGGATCGTGCCATTGCCGCCGACGGCGAAGACGTCGTCGGGTGCGGACCCCCAGACGTCATTCAATGTAACGCTGACGCCGGAGTCCAGTTCGACCCACTGCTGTGCACTGACCGTCTGCAACGGAACCAGAACCATTGCCGCGACCAGGATGCCTGGCCTCATTCGGCGTGCAAAAGCCAGCAGCAGAAGTGCGCCCAGTGCGAGCAGCCCGGTACTGCCGCCGCCGGAGCTGCTGGTCGGGGCGGGCGGTGGTGGAGGCGGCGGCGGGACCGGATTGCTGACCGTGACTACCACGGTGTCGGGCGTCGGGTCCGACAGGCCGGTAGCGTCGGTAACGGTCAGCTCGACGTTGAAGGTACCCGCTGTCGCAAACACGATCGCACCCGGGTCCTCGTCTGTTGAATTCGCCGCTCCGCCGTCGAAGTCCCAAAAAAAGGCCAGCGGCAATGCGCCGTCGGGATCCGTTCCGGTGCTTTCGAATGTCACCGACTGCCCCGTCTCGATTGCAATGTCGGCATTCGGCGAGTCGATAATGCCGTCCGGCGGAAATACCTGGGGCGCCGGCGAAAATCTCATGCGCGTAATGTTGCTGTTGACGTCGTACTCGTAGTGAATCGATGAGCCATCCGGGTAGTTGGCCGCTTGCAGGCGGCCAACGCTGTCGTACTGGTACACCTGTGCGCTGGCGGCGCCGGCGAGCAACAGGTTGAGCATCAGAAAAAAAACAAGGGCTTGTCCGCGCATGATGAGATCCTCGGCACATTTCTGGTTGTCTTGCTCATCAATGCGACGAAACAGAAGAATTCGCGCCAGATTTATTTCAAAAGGCGCAAACCGGCCGGTACGCGTCGTTATAATGATTTCAGCGCCGCATCCCGGCCCGGGCAGGCCGACAACAATAAGTAAAATCAAGGAGTAGCAATGGCGTCGGACGCGGGTGAAAAGATCACGTTGATGCTGCAGAACGCGGATAGCGGATCGCAACTCGCTGACGAATTGTTGCCGCTGGTCTATTCAGAGTTGCGCAAGCTCGCCAAAGCGCGAATGGCACGCGAACGGCCGGGCCAAACCCTGCAGGCGACAGCGCTGGTTCACGAGGCGTACCTGCGTCTGCTGGGTGACGATGTATCCTGGGAAAACCGCGGCCACTTTTTTGCCGCTGCCGCCGAGGCCATGCGCCGTATTCTGATCGAGCAAGCACGTCGCAAGGGGAGGCAGCGACACGGGGGTGGACTGCGGCGTTCGGAGTTTCGAGATTCAGCGATCGAAATTGCACAAACCGATGGCGTCGATTTGATTGACATCGATGCGGCGCTGACACGACTGGAGCACCGCGACGAAGCAATGGCCAATGTTGTAAAGCTCCGTTACTTCGCAGGCTTAAGCGTTGACGATACAGCCAGTGCACTCGACATTTCTCCGCGCACCGTGAACAGGCTCTGGACCGCGTCGCGCGCATGGCTCACGTTGCAACTCGCGAACACGGCGCCGGACAGGAATGGCGGAAATGTCTGACCCAAGCTGGGAAAGGCAATGGGCGATATTCCACGGAGCGCTCGAGTTACCGGACGAAGAGCGCGCGGCATTTGTCGAGGCGCAATGCGTTGATGACGTCGAAATGTTTGAGGCTATTCGTGCGCTGCTATCGGCCCACGAGTCTTCCAACCCGGCACTCAGCGAGTCCGCACTACTCTCTAACGATATTGTTGCCAGCCTCGACCCCGAAGAGTTGATCGGCGATTTCATTGATCACTATGGCATTCGCAGCGTTTTGGGCGAAGGCGGCATGGGTGTTGTCTACCTGGCGGAACAAACGGCACCGATTCAACGCCGGGTTGCGCTGAAACTGGTGCGGCTCGGCATGGACAGCCGCGAGGTGATCGCTCGATTCGAATCAGAGCGCCAGGCACTCGCGATGATGAATCATCCCAATGTCGCACAGGTGATTGATGCCGGTGCGACGGAGTCGGGCCGTCCCTATTTCGTCATGGAGTTCATCGACGGCGTCCCGATAACGGACTATTGCGATGCGCATCGATTGAATACAACGGAACGACTGGCACTGTTCCTTGAAGTGTGCGCCGGGGTGCAGCACGCGCACCAGAAAGGCATTATTCACCGCGACCTCAAGCCGACAAACGTGCTCATCACCCAGGCTGACGGCAAACCAGTGCCGAAGATCATCGATTTCGGCATCGCCAAAGCAACCGCCCAGCGGTCACTGGAAAAAACGATGTTTACGCAGGCCGGAGTGCTGATCGGGACGCCGGAATACATGAGCCCGGAGCAAGCCGATCTCTCGGAAATCAATGTCGATACGCGAACCGACGTCTATTCACTGGGTGTGTTGCTGTTCGAATTGCTGGTTGGCGCGCTGCCGTTCGAACCGGGTGAGCTGCGACGGGCCGGATACGATGAGATGCGCAGGCGTATTCGCGAGGACGAACCTGAACGGCCCAGCGCCAGGCTCAGCACGCTGCATGGTGACACCGAGAGCCTTGCTCGGAATCGGCGGACCGACGGGGCATCGCTCATTCGGTTGCTGCGCGGCGATCTCGACTGGATCACGATGCGGGCTCTGGAGAAATCGCCGGATCGCCGCTATTCGTCTCCATTTGAACTCGCGGCCGATTTGCAACGTCACCTGCGCCACGAGCCAGTAACCGCAGGCCCGCCGTCGGCGGCCTATCGAATCTCAAAATTTACAAGGCGCAACAAGCTCGTCGTCGCCGCCGCTTGTGCCGTAGCGGTTTCGTTGCTCACTGGCATTGTTGCCGCATCGTACGGGCTGCTCCAGGCGCGGCAGGCCGAACGTTTGGCCCGTGAAGAGGCGCGCACCGCTGAAGAGGTGTCCGATTTTCTCGCTGGATTATTCCGGGTATCCGCGCCAAGCGAACGAGACGTCGATTCCGTCACTGCGCGCGAAGTGCTTGACCGTGGCGTGAAGCGAATTCGAGAAGATCTTGCCGGTGAGCCTGCGGTTCAGAGCCGCCTCATGCAGGAGATGGGAAAAGTTTATTCGCAGCTTGATTTGTTGCCAGAGGCCGGGGCCTTGTATGAGGAAGCATTGCAAATTCGCCTGGGTATGGCGGGTGCTGGCGCGCGGCAAGTATCCGAGTCTGTTGTCGGGCTGGCCGGAGTGAAGTACCTGGCCGGCGAACATGAGGGCGCAATTGAGCTCTACGAGGAAGCCATCGGCCTGCTGGAAAACAACCGTGAACAGATTGATCCCGTCTGGCTCGCAACGATTTATCGCAGCCTGGGCGGTGTTTTCGACACGCTGGCACAGAATAATGAAGCGCTCATGGCCTTGCACAAGGCGCGCTCGATTCTTGAAGCCGCTGGCCATACGAACACCCCTGAGTACGGGCGAGTGATGCGTAATATTGGAATGTCGTATTGGACCGCGCAGGACCTGGAAGCCGCACGCAGTGCGTACGAAAAGTCGCTGGATGTCTACGACCAGACGCTGAAATCCGGGCACCCGGAAATATCTTACGTCGTAAACAGCCTTGCAATTCTCAACTACAATTTGCAGGACTTCGTTGCTGCGCGGCCGATGTTTGAACGTGAGCTCGAAAACCTGCAGCGTACGCTCGGACCAGAACATCGAAATACAGCAAGCATCATGAATAACCTCGGGTTCTTGCTACTGGAAATGAATCTGGTCGACGAGGCGAAACCGAAAATAGAGGAAGCACTCCGAATTCGCGAAAAAGTGCTGGGGCCTATGCACGAGGAGGTTGCGACCAGTGCCTGCAATCTCGCGAAGCTGCGATTGGCCGAGCATGTGCCGGCCGAAGCCGTTGAAAGCGCCAGCCGTTGCCTTGCTATTCGTGAAGAAACGCTCGGCGCGAGCCACCCTTACGTTGCCGGGGCACTCGACATTTACGCCGAGGCGCTCCGTCAATTCGGCGATTCCACGCAGGCTGAGGTAATTGAGCAGCGAGCCGATCGTATTCGGAGGTCGCATTGAATGGAATTACAAACCGTTTGAGGGTCCGTTAATGAAATCTGTGTTGATTTGCGCCACCGCTTTGATAGTTTCATTTGTGCTCGTGAAGGATGTGTATCCCGGTGATACGCTGGCGAAGCAGAGTGTTCTGGACTTTCAGTCAGCCCGATTCAAGGCGATGGTCGACGAGGACCTTGCATCGCTGGAACGTTTCCTGGCCGATGACATGACCTACGCGCACACGACCGGAATAACGGAGTCGAAAACCGAGTTCTTGTCGACCATCGCATCGGGAAAAATTGAC
Source organism: Gammaproteobacteria bacterium (assembly GCA_030426325.1). Classification (GTDB taxonomy): domain Bacteria; phylum Pseudomonadota; class Gammaproteobacteria; order Steroidobacterales; family Woeseiaceae; genus UBA1847. The sequence continues at coordinate 14,066 of JAUHYO010000023.1, forward strand.
TATCTTGCTCTTGCGCCCTTGGAAGTCGACGTCCGGATTTACGGGGACGTGGCTGTGCTAACCGGTCTTGCGAGATTACGTGGTGCGGTTGGCGACAGGGAAGTCGGTTTTACCCTGCGATTCCTTGAGGTTGCAAGATTAGCAGGCGATGCCTGGCAACTGATTGCCTGGCAGTCGGTCCGGGCGCCGGAGGAGGGTGACTGAGTAATGACCACAGAAAGGGAGCAGCATTGAAAAAACTACATCTCGCCTTGTCGACAAACAAAGTCGACGAAACTGTAAAAGACTACCGTGTTCGACTGGGCATGCAGCCCTGTTCATTCATTGAAAATGAATACGCGCTCTGGCGAACAGAGTGCCTGAATGTTTCTATTCGCCACGATCCGGATTGCGCCGGTGGTGTGCTGCGTCATCTCGGCTGGGAAGACCCTGGTGCACCGCAATTTACGAAAGAGACGGACGTCAATGGAATCGTGTGGGAACGCTTCACAGCTGAACAACAGGCAGACGAGATAAACGCGCTGGGGCCGGATGCCAATTACCAACCCGAGAATTCAAACGGCGATTAGGCTCTGCCCAACTCAGCGATTGGGTTCGTCGGCCGGGCCCAGCTTGTCACTCAGGAATTGTACCGTCGCCGAAACCGCATTTTCAGTGAGCTCGGCTTCGTCGCTGAAAATCCCCAGGCCGTGATCCGCTCCCTTGATGACATGGCGAACGACAATAGCACTTTCAACAGCGGCCTCAATCACCGCTTCCGAAACTTCCGGCAGGACAATGTCGTCCTGATCGCCGTAGAGAACAAAAAGCGGTCCTTTGAAATCGCGGATTGCATCCAGTGGGCGGCTGGACTCAATGGCTTCGAACCACTGCAATCCAAGTTCCTGCTGTTGCCCCCACGGTGTCGTAAATTGCGCAGAACCATGCTCCATCGCCTGGGTTCGCAATTGCTCGTAAGCATCACGACCGCCAAGAAATGAAACCATGCTGCTTGCGTCGTTGCTTGCCGCCGGTGACCAGGTTGCGATGACATCGAATTCGCTGTTGCGCCTGCCCTGCAACAAGACGAGACGTCCACCCATGCTCCAGCCAAACAGGCCAACCCGGTCGGCGTCGATGCCCGCATGCGCGACGGCGAAATCGCGGCTCGCGAGCAGGTCGGTCTGCATATTGCTCAGGTTGTATTGAGTGAAGGGTTCGGAGCTGTCACCGCTGCCGGGAAAGTCCATCCGGATCGACGCAATGCCGTTGGCGGCAAGCCGCTCGGCAATATTTCTAAAGCTGCCTTGCTCGTGCCGGTTGCCGCCATGGCCGTGCGCCATTACAACCAGCGGAGCGGTTTCTCCGCTGCGCGCAACGGGTGACACGAAGGTGACCGGAATCGAAATACCCCTGGATGGAATCAGCAGGTCGCTGGACTGATACGCTGGGCCGTCGACAGCTGGCTCCTCGGGTACCCCGCAAGCCGTGAGCAGGGCCGAGGCTACGGCGAGGACTATGCGCCGCCTGGCAGTATCAAACGTGCTGATCGATAAGAATCGGATTGCCATCGGGATCGATTACGGTAATGCTGCCCGGACCTTCAGACTTTTCATCGACGGTGTCAGCCAGTTCGATGCCGCGGGCCAGTAGTTCGCGTTGAATCGTACGTACATCGTCGTAGGACTCCAGCGTCGCGCATTGTGCGTCCCAGCCAGGATTGAATGTCAGCATGTTTTTTTCGAACATGCCCTGGAAAAGGCCTATCGTCGTTGAACCATTGCGCATGATGAGCCAGCCCTGATCCGCTTCACCGCCAATTGGCGAGAAACCGAGCGCCTCGTAAAACGCTTTTGATTTCTCAATGTCAGCAACACTCAGGCTGACCGAAAATGCTCCCAACTCCATAACATGCTCCCCCCTTTCTGCTGGCGTTATCGCTCCCGATTCCAGAGTACTTCCTGTCCGGATTCCGCACGAGCGGTGACCCGTGCGATCACAAACAATAGATCCGACAGCCGGTTCAGGTACTTGCCGCACTCACTGCGAACGTCTTCGCATGAAGCCAAAGTGCCAACGCGTCGCTCGGCGCGACGCACGATGGTGCGTGCGAGATGGCAGGCCGCAGCAGCCGGGCCACCGCCGGGTAAAATAAATTCTTTCAACCGGGGCAGATCGGCATTGAAGCTGTCGAGATCGGACTCCAGGCGATCGATGAAATCCTGTGTCACCGCGGAATGACCCGGTATGCACAGCTCGCCGCCAAGTTCGAACATGTCATGTTGGACCTCGGTAAGGCATTGCCGCACAGGCTCCGGTACCGAGTCCTGGGCGAGAATCATTCCGATCGCCGAATTTGCCTCGTCCACGGTGCCGTAGGCTTCGACACGCACCGAATCTTTCGCAACCCGGCTGCCATCGCCGAGGCCGGTTGTACCGTCGTCGCCGGTTCGGGTGTAAATCTTGCTCAATCGGTTTCCCATCGAGCCACGATAGGTAGGCGCCCATAGACTGTCAAGAAATCGATGAGTTCGGGTGTCAACTTGTTTCTGGCCCCGGCAGCAGCCATAGTTGCGCCGTATTCATCAGACGCAGGAACTTCGGAAGAACGTGGATAGCTTTAACGCAGAAACCGCATCAGATTTTCTCAAGGTTGCGCTGGCGGCCGCGGACAAGGCGGCCGATATCAGCCGAGGGTATTACGCCGGTAATTTCACGGTTACGACCAAGGCCGATCGAACGCCGGTCACCCAGGCAGACGTCGAATGTGAACAGGCGATTCGGGAAATCATTCTGAGCGCATTTCCGGAGCATGGCTTTTACGGCGAAGAAACCGGCCAGACGCAATCCGATGCGGCGTATCTCTGGTTGGTCGACCCCATTGATGGCACCAAGGGATTTGTGCGTCAGTATCCGTTTTTTTCCACGCAGATCGCGTTGATGCACAAAGGCGAAATTATTCTCGGCGTTTCCAGCGGTACGATGATGGACGAAGTGGCCTGGGCGGAGCGGGGCAAGGGAGCCTGGCTGAACGGGCAGCGGCTTGAGGTCAGCGAGATCTACGATCCGGATCGCGCTGCCGTATCGACGGGCAATCTCAAGTCATTGGCCGCAAGCGATGGCTGGGCGGTATTGGGCGATATCGTCGCGCATGCGGATCGCATTCGCGGATACGGCGATTTCTACCACTATCATTTGCTGGCGAGCGGCAAAATCGAAGCAGTGATTGAATCCGATGTGAATATTCTGGACGTTGCAGCATTGTCGATAATTGTCACCGAAGCGGGCGGCCTGTTTACCGACCTCAACGGCAATCCTCCGAGTCTTGATATTCGGTCCGTCCTCGCTGCGAATCCGTCATTGCACGAAAAATTTCTGGGCAGGCTAAGCGGCCACGTCAGATAGTACGGACTCAGTCGATAAGATTGATTTCGCTCGCCGTAAGGGGACCGATAACGGCGAATTTCAGACTTTTCGGGATCACGGCATCGTTCTCAGCCAGCGCGATCCGGCCGCCCATAATTTCAGCAAAGCGCTGCGGATAAAGCGGTGTCCGATCAGGCTCCGCCAGTCCGTCCGGGCCGATGGGTTGTCCGTCTGCGGCATTGTATTTGTCAGACGCGCCGAGCGTATGCAAAAACTCGTGCGCGATAATGACATTGTTGGCGCCGCGATACTGGCGACTCGCGTAGCCATTGACGATTCCGACCATTCCCTTTTGCAGGCCGACTGAGTTTTCCAGGACGACAGCAAAATCGGGCTTGTGATAGCGGACGAAGATTCTGACATCCGGATCAATGCGGTCCTGTGCGTCAGTGACACCGTTCGCCCACCAGCGCATTTTCAGTGACCAGATCATGACTGAGAAGAATGTTGGTGACTTACCCATCTCCGGCGGCTGTTCGTTAATTTCTTCGCCGAGTTCGATCCGGACGGGTTGCACTACGTTGCGCGAATAGCGCTCTGTTTCACGTTCGATGAACGACTCGATGCCGGCGAAGTCACGGCTCGTCAGGTCGGCGATGTACTTCGCGGCCTCAGCGCTGCCGTCGCCATTGATCGTGACGGTGAGGC
>JAUHYO010000349.1 GCA_030426325.1 Gammaproteobacteria bacterium
ACTGGCATTCGTCCGGTTTCCAGTGCCTTAACGTTGGCTGACGCCAGCCAGATCTTCCAGAATTCCGCATTCGTCATTTCGAGTCGCATCGCATCGGCCGGTGCACACAGATCGGCCAGAACTCCGCCCAGGTCGAATAGAATGACCGAAGGAACTGCTTCTATTTCGCTATCGACAGACACCTCCCGGGACCACGCTGATCAATGCCGAACCGACGAACCAGCGTCACAGGTCGCGACGAATACATGAGTACTAAATGCAAGACTAACACCTGCCGGGTTTAGCGAGCGGGTAAGCGCTTTTGACTTTGCTATAGTCGCGTCATGCACGGCCTTTTCACCCTACTGTTTGCAGCCCAACTCGGCGCCGGCATGCCCGCCGCGGAAGATGCAGATATTGCCTGGATAAGCAAAGGCCGCTTCTGCGAGCCGGAAACCGTATTGCCTTTGCCCGATGGCACGCTCCTGGTGTCCAACGTTTGCGACTTTCGGACCACCGGCAACGGGTTTCTGAGTTTACTTGCTGACAGTGGTGACGCGCTTGACTGGCGTATCGTCGAGAAGCTGGACGCCCCTCTGGGCATGGCCCTTGTCGCTGGCTTGTTACATGTCGTTGACAACAACCAGGTTAAGATTTTTTCATGGCCCGGCTACCAGCTGCAAACCAGCATCGCGTTGAACACATCCGTAGCCAATGACATTGCAGTGGCGGACGATCGCACGATCTATGTGACCGACACCGCACAAGGTGCGGTCACCGTCATCACTCCCGATGGGAAACAGTCGTTGTTGACCGGTAGCGCTCAATTCAAGGGCGCCAACGGAATCCACATCAAGGGCACCCACCTGTACGTTGGTGGCGAGCGCCTGTGGCAGGTTGATCTGGCTGATAACTCGATATCAACGATCGGTCCCGAATGGCTGGCGGATATCGACGGCATCGAAATGGAACCTGACGACACCCTGCAGGTCACGCCTGTCGGTGGCCCCCTGGTTCGCCTGGGTTCATCGATTGAAATTCTCGGGGGCGATGGTGTCAGCAGCGCCAATCATGGGTTCGCACCGAGCGTCGGTCTCGCGCTGATCCCGACAGGCTACGACAACACGGTGATCGCGATAAGAGTTCACCCGCGCAAGGCAGCGCCTCAGAACTGAAACGACATTTCAAAGAACACCGCTACATCCTTGTTGTCGTCGGCGTCTGCGTGCGTCAGTGGCTTTGCAGCTTCCAGGTAACTCGACCATCGCTCACCGCGAAAGGTCAAACCAAGACCGGCTGACGCCGCAGATTCGCGTCCGCCCTGATCGTTTCTCCAGGCAGCGCCGAGATCATAGTAGCTGTAAACATTTCCGGTCCCGAGTATTCCGAAACGGGTACTCAATCGACGGCGAAGCTCAAGTTTGACACCCAGGCCCCGGTCGCCGGTCGCCGCGGCCGCCTCGAAGCCACGACCGATTCGATTGCCTCCCACTTTGAAGCGTTTGATGGACGGCAGGACTTTTTCCGCGTGCTGGGCGTAGCCATCGCCGCGAAACGACCAGAATTCATCCAGCTGTACCGATCGGACATAGTGCAGCCTGAGAATGGTGAAATCCGGCCGCCGCACATCCCCGGTCCCGGAGAAACTTATCTGCTTGCTTCCGAAGATCGATAGCGTTTGCTCCAGCTCAAAGCTGATCAGGCTCACAGTCGAACCACCCCGAATTGTGGTCGATACACCGAGCTCGACACTGCGCAATCGATCCTCGCGAGTGGGCGCACCGTCCTGAACGACCTCCAGGGTGTCGAGTTCGAACTTGCCCCAGATCGACGTATCCCCGGGCTGATTCCGGGTTAGAAAGCGACCCAGGCGCAACGAGTACAAATCCCTGCGTTGCTCCAGCGCAATACCACTGGTAACAATATCAACGGTCGAATGAGAGCCCTGTACCTGCGCGCTCGCTCCGTTTTCGCCAACGCCAAACCTCGAATAGAAGCCACCGCTCTTGTATTTGCCACTATCGGCTGCCGTGGCGGCAAACAAGCCGCTGGAAATATCCGCGTTAAAAAGACCGTGACCGTTGACACTGGCAAACAACAGTTCGCGGCCGATTTCAGTCGTTCCCCGGTTCGAGAGTTTCGCGTTGCCATCGAATTTCTTGAACTCGGCATCGAGTTCCAGCACGAAAGCACCGTTGTTATCGGAATCGGGCGTCGTTGATACACCAAGTTTCAGTCCTGGTAATTGCCGCGCGAGCCGTACTCCATTCCGAACTTCGTCCGGCCGTAGCGAAGTCGATCCGGGGACGCCGCTGAAAATGGTCTCCAATCTGCGCCGATGCGGACCTGCGTCGCCGCTGATACGAATTTTCGAAATACTCGCCTCGCTCAAGCCGATTCGAATAATGCTCGTCTCTAATCCTGAATCGAGAATCCGATACCCCGGTTTTGCGAATCCATCATCGATGTATTTCTGTTGCACTGCTTCGGCAATTTCTTTTGCAGTACCACTTGTCACAGGGCGCCCAAGCCGATCTTTGTAAATGCCGAACAGTTCTGCCGAGGAGTAACTGGTGCTACCACGGATAATTGTTGAATTGAGGCCTTCAGCTGCCAGGCTGGTGTTCATCACGGAAAATGAGCAAGTCAGCATTATGGCAATTAACTTAAGAAGGCTTCGGCAGTACCGAAGCCCGGTAGCTCGATCGGCGCTTATGGAAAATGACGGTAAAAAATCGAAGCTATTCATGCACCTAATTGTCCTGATTTTTCTGCCGGTTTGCTGTGACTGCTCTCACAACCGCTTACAACTATTTTGTGGACTGCGACCGCGATCACAGCGCTTTTACAGGGGTTTCTAATAAGCTGTCGCTACTTGGAGACAGTAGGAAATTCTGATGAATACGCGGCACCCTTCAGCCATTTGGTTTGGCCGATTTTTGCTGTCTTTCGCGGCCGTTTTTCTCGCTGCTGTGACCATTGCGGACACGGCACCGAAACTGCTGGTTGAAAATTCATCCGGTGCAGTCAAGCTTCGCATTCAGGATCAATGGCTGTCTCCATCGGATGGCATGACCGTACATTTGCCGGCAACCGTATCGACCGGCGACGACGGTTCACTCGTGCTGCGCCAGGGAGAGACAAGAATTTCTGTCGCATCGAACACCGCACTCGAGTTCTTTACCGGCCCGGATGCAACTTCGATTCTGCAGCGTGTCGTGCAGGAAAAAGGCAGTGCATTCTATGATGTCGCACCGCGCGAATCGAACAAGCTTCGGGTTGAGACGCCTTACCTTGTTGCAGTAATCAAGGGAACGGAGTTCGACGTTACAGTCGCGAACGAAACGACCTCTATTTCACTGTTCGAAGGCCATCTGCA